>JBQCFH010000151.1:0-25400 GCA_051959385.1 Rhizobiaceae bacterium
CCTGCTCGTTCTCGACGGAAGCGGCGCGCTCGATGCCGTCAGCATCGTAGAGCAGCACACCGAGATAGCGGATGCGGCCGACGCAGGTTTCCGAGCACACCGTCGGCTGTCCGGCTTCGATTCGCGGATAGCAAAAGATGCACTTCTCCGCTTTTCCGGAGGTCCAGTTGTAGTAGATCTTCTTGTAGGGGCAGCCCGACACGCACATGCGCCAGCCCCGGCACTTGTCCTGGTCGATGAGGACGATGCCGTCTTCCTCGCGCTTGTAGATAGAGCCGGAGGGGCACGAGGCGACGCAACTCGGGTTGAGGCAGTGCTCGCACAGCCTCGGCAGATACATCATGAAGGTGTTCTCGAACTGCCCGTAGATGTCCTTCTGCACGGCCTCGAAATTGTAGTCCTGAGAGCGCTTGTCGAATTCGCCGCCGAGGATCTCCTCCCAGTTCGGTCCCCACTCGATCTTTTCCATCGGCCGCCCGGTGACGAGCGAGAGCGGCCGCGCAACCGGCGCGGTCGGCAGCTCCGGCGCCTTCTGCAAATGCTCGTAATCGAAGGTGAAGGGCTCGTAATAGTCGTCTATCTCCGGCAGGTTCGGGTTGGCGAAGATCTTGGCGAGCACGGCGAGCTTTCCGCCCTGCTTAGGTACGATCTTTCCATTCTTTTTCCGCGTCCAGCCACCGTTCCAGCGTTCCTGGTTTTCCCAGTCTTTCGGATAGCCGATGCCGGGCTTGGTCTCGACATTGTTGAACCAGGCGTATTCCATGCCCTGCCGAGAGGTCCACACCTGCTTGCAGGTCACCGAGCATGTGTGGCAGCCGATGCACTTGTCGAGGTTGAGGACCATCGCGATCTGCGCGCGGATTTTCATGATGGGGTCTCCTCGGCAATCGGATCGACGGGATTGGAGCGGTCGAGCCATTCGACCTTGACGAGCTTGCGCACAACGACGAACTCGTCGCGGTTGGAGCCGACCGTCCCGTAATAGTTGAAGCCGTAGGAAAGCTGCGCGTACCCGCCCACCATGTGGGTGGGCTTCAGCACCGTCCGGGTCACCGAATTGTGAATGCCGCCGCGCTGTCCGGTGATCTGCGACCCCGGTACGTTCACGATCTTCTCCTGCGCGTGATACATCATGCACATGCCTTCCTTCACGCGCTGGCTGACCACGGCGCGCGCTGCAATCGCACCGTTCAGGTTGAAGAGCTCGATCCAGTCATTGTCGACGATGCCGGCCTTCTTGGCGTCCACTTCCGATATCCAGACGATCGGTCCGCCGCGCGAGAGCGTCAGCATGATGAGGTTGTCGGTATAGGTCGAGTGGATGCCCCATTTCTGGTGCGGCGTGATGAAGTTGAGCACGATCTCCTTCTCGCCGTTCGCCTTCTTCCCGAGCATTGCCGCGGCCGTTCGCGTATCGATTGGCGGACGGTAGACGGCGAAGCTTTCGCCGAAATCGCGGAGCCAGCGGTGGTCCTGGTAGAATTGCTGGCGGCCGGTAGTCGTGCGCCAGGGGATCAGCTCGTTCACATTGGTGTAGCCGGCCGTATAGGAGACATGCTCGCTCTCGATCCCCGACCATGTCGGCGACGAAATGATTTTGCGCGGCTGCGCTTGGATATCACGGAAGCGGATCTTTTCGTCTTCGCGAGCCGATGCGAGATGCGTATGGTAACGCCCGGTGACCTTGCCAAGGGATTTCCAGGCCTTCATCGCCACCTCACCATTGGTTTCCGGCGCGAGATACATGATGGTCTCGGCCGCATCGATATCGGTTTCGATGCGCGGCCGGCCATGGGTAGGCCCGCAGTCGTTGACGCGGTGGTTCAAGTCGCCGAGCCCCTTCACCTCCATTTCGGTATTCCAGGAAATGCCCTTGCCGCCATTGCCGAGCTTGTCGGCGAGCGGCCCGAGCGCCGTGAAGCGGCGATAGGTGTTTGGGTAGTCGCGCTCGACCACCGTGATCTGAGGTGCGGTGACGCCGGGCACGAGGTCACATTCGCCCTTCTTCCAGTCCTGCACCTCGAAAGGCTGGGCAAGCTCGGCCGGCGTATCGTGCTGGATGGGCGTCAGCACTACATCGCGCTCGACGCCGAGGCGCCCTTCCGACAATTCGGAAAAGCGCTTCGCGATGGCCTTGTAGGTCTCCCAGTCGCTCTTCGCCTCCCAGACCGGGTCCACTGCAGCCGAGAGCGGATGGATGAAGGGATGCATGTCGGAGGTGTTGAGGTCGTTCTTCTCGTACCATGTGGCGGTCGGCAGCACGACATCGGAATAGAGGCAACTCGTCGACATGCGGAAGTCGAGCGTTACCACGAGGTCGAGCTTACCTTCCGGCGACGGATCGCGCCATTCGACTTCTCGAGGCTTCTCGCGGCCCTCCTCGCCGAGATCCTTGCCCTGCAGACCATGCCGCGTACCGAGGAAGTGGCGCAGGAAATACTCGTGCCCCTTGCCCGAGGAGCCGAACAGGTTGGACCTCCAGATGAACAGATTGCGCGGGAAGTTCGCCGGATTATCCGGGTCCTCGCAGGCCATGGCCAGCTTGCCGGATTTTAGAGCCGTAGCGATATGCTTCTTTACGGCAGCGCCCGCCTTCTCGGCCTCAGCTGCAAGCGTCAGCGGATTGACGTTGAGCTGCGGCGCCGAGGGCAACCAGCCCATGCGCTCGGCCTTGACGTTGAGGTCTATCATCGAGCCGCGATAGGGTGCGGGATCGGCAAGCGGCGACAACAGCTCCGAGACGTCGAGCTTCTCGTATCGCCACTGGTCGGAATGCGCGTAGAAGAACGAGGTGCCGTTCATATGGCGGGGAGGCCTGACCCAGTCGAGTGCGAAAGCGAGCATGGTCCAGCCGGTCTGCGGCCTTAGCTTCTCCTGCCCGACATAATGCGCCCAGCCGCCGCCGGACACGCCCACGGTGCCGCACAGCATCAGCAGGTTTATGATGGAGCGGTAGCCCATGTCCTGGTGGTACCAGTGGTTCATGCCCGCCCCGATGATCACCATTGAGCGGCCTCTGGTCTTATCGGCATTCTTCGCGAAGCCGCGCGCCACCTCAATCGCATGGGCGGCTGAAACGCCGGTGATCTTCTCCTGCCATGCGGGAGTGTAAGGCACGTTGTCAGCGAAGCTCTTGGCGCAATCCCCGCCGAGGCCGCGGTCGAGCCCGTAGTTGGCGCAGAGCAGGTCGAATACGGTCGCGACAAAGGCCTCGCCGTCAGCGAGCGTGATACGCCGCGCCGGCACGTTGCGCAGAACGACGTTGGCGCCTTGATCGTTGCCGGCGAAATGCGGATGCTGCGTGCCGCCGAAATAAGGGAAGGCGACCGACAGCACGTCGTCGCGCCGCTCCATGAGGCTGAGGGCCAGCCGCACTTCGGCCCCGGTCTCGCCGTCTTTCTCCTCGAGGTTCCAGCGGCCGGTAGGCTCGCCGTCTGCCGGCCAGCGATAGCCGATTGATCCCTGTGGAACGACCAGATCGCCACTCTCCTCCGAAAAGCCTACGGTTTTCCAGGCCTCCCGGTTGAGCCCCGGTGCTTCGGGAGGGGCTTTCGTTCCGCCGGGGAGATCGATCAGACGCAGATACCGATCTGGTACGAACCTATCGCCGTCCTTCTTGAGCCTGACCAGCATCGGCAAGTCTGTCAGGCGGCGACAGTAATCCTCGAAATAGGGCGTCTTGCGGTCGAGGAAGAATTCCTTCAGCACCACGTGGCCCATCGCCATGGCAAGCGCGGCGTCCGTGCCCTGCTTGGGATGCAGCCAGAGGTCCGAGAGCTTTGCCACCTCGGAATAATCGGGCGTGACGGCGACGACATTGGTGCCGTTATAGCGCGCCTCGACGAAGAAATGAGCGTCGGGCGTACGCGTCTGGGGCACGTTCGATCCCCAGGCGATTATGTAGCCGGAATTGTACCAATCGGCCGATTCCGGCACATCGGTCTGTTCGCCCCAGGTCTGCGGAGAGGACGGCGGCAGGTCGCAATACCAGTCATAGAATGATAGAAGCGTGCCCCCGATGAGGCTCAGGTAACGCGCGCCCGAGGCGTAGGAGACCATCGACATGGCCGGGATCGGCGAGAAGCCGACGATCCGATCCGGACCGAAGGTCTTGATCGTGTGGACGTTGGCGGCGGCAATGATTTCGGTAGCTTCTGCCCATGTCGAGCGGACGAAACCGCCGCGTCCGCGGATGGCTTTGTAGGCTTTCGCCACCTTTTCATCGGCGGTGATGGCGGCCCATGCTTCGACCGGCCCGAGCGTCTTCCGCGCCTCGCGCCATGCCTTGACGAGGCGGCCGCGCACCATCGGATATTTGATGCGGCTGGCGCTATAGAGATACCAGCTATAGGAAGCGCCGCGCGAACAGCCGCGCGGCTCATGGTTCGGCATGCCCGGGCGGGTGCGAGGATAATCCGTCTGCTGC
This sequence comes from Rhizobiaceae bacterium, assembly GCA_051959385.1. Lineage (GTDB taxonomy): Bacteria > Pseudomonadota > Alphaproteobacteria > Rhizobiales > Rhizobiaceae > Mesorhizobium_L. The sequence goes on from JBQCFH010000151.1 coordinate 4,427, forward strand.
GTTTCCCAGGTGACGACGCCGCTCTTGACGTAGATCTTCCACGAGCACGAGCCGGTACAGTTCACACCATGGGTGGAACGAACGATCTTGTCGTGCTGCCAGCGCTGCCGGTAGCCTTCCTCCCACATACGATCCTCGTCGCGCAGTTCGCCATGGCCGTCCGCGAAAGATTCGCGGCGCCGGGAAAAATACGTGAGGCGTTCGAGGAAATGGCTCATCCGGCTGTTCCTTTCCGGGGGGTCCCAGGCTTACGCTGCGGGGGAGGGGGCAATCTTCTCGCCCATAACCGGTGCGCGGCGCACCTCGGTCAGGTAGTTGAGGATCAGCGACACCCAGATGATGCCGTAAAGCAGCATGAAACAGCTTGAGTTGAAGCCGAGCCGGTCGAGGATGGCGCCGAACATGATCGGAAGGAGGAAGCCGCCGAGCCCGCCCATCATGCCGACGATGCCGGACACGACGCCCATATTCTCCGGAAAATCGTCGCCGATATATTTGAAGGTCGAGGCCATTCCACAGGCGAAGGCGATGCCGAGCACGAAAAGAAGCGCCGTGAAGAACCAGGCAGGCAGAGCGATGCCGAAGCTGATCGGCTCGCGGACGGTGTGGATGGTCAGGTCGGTCTTCGGGTAGGATAGCAGAAACAGGCAGATCCAGGCGATCCACAGCACCCACCAGGTGACGCTATGCGCACCGAAACGGTCGGACAGCCACCCGCCGAAGGCGCGGAACACGCCCGCCGGCAGCGCGAAGCAAACCGCGAGCAGTGACGCCTGCGCAATCGACAGCCCGTATTCCGACTTGAAATATTGCGGCATCCAGATCGACAGCGACGTAAAGCCGCCGAACACGATCGAATAATATTGGCAATACTTCCACACTCGCGGGTCGCGCAGCACCTTCAGCTGAAAGAGGATCGAGGGTGAGGCTGCGGCACGCGCGGGATCGGGCACGGAAAAGAGCCAAAAGACCGCTGCGGTCACAATCAGCACGACAGCATAGACCTTGGGCACCGTCGGCCAGCCATAGGCGGCGATCAGCCACGGCGCCACGAACATGTTCAGCGCCGCCCCCACCGTGCCAGCGCCGAAGAAGCCCATGGCGAAGCCGCGCCTCTCCTTTGGAAAAAACCGCGCGACATAGGGAGTGCCTACCGAGAAGGACGCGCCGACCAGACCGAGCGCCAGGCCGAGCAGGATGAAATGCCAAAGCGCGGTGGCGTAGGACGAGATCCAGACGGGAATCGCGCAGCCGATGAGCAGCGCCAGCATCAGGCGGCGACCGCCGAGCCGGTCCGTCCAGATGCCGAGCGGCAGGCGGAACAACGCGCCCGTTAGAACCGGGGTCGCGGTCAAAAGACCGAACTCGACCGAATTGAGATCAAGCTGCTCTCGGATCGGGATACCGGTTACCCCGAACATCATCCACACGGCGAAGCAGACTGTGAATGCCCATGTGGTGGCGAGCAGAACCGCAGTGTTCCCCGATTCGGACATGCGAGCCCCCGGCGTCGGTTTTCATGGAACCATACTGGTTAGGATAATTCCATGTCTTTGCGCTGGCGCAAACGGCAAATGGACGCAACGTGATGTTGCAGCGTGGCAGTGTCGCCCATCTTTCCGGCGATGCCTGCTAGCACCAACGTATTCGTTTTTAGGTGCGCGATCAGCTATCGCGTGCTCCGTTTCTGAGACTCATTCATCATCGGGCGATCTTCCTCCTGATGGAGAAGGATGCGCTCCGCCGCGCCATCAAGATCATCATATTGGCCGTTTCGCATAGACCAAAGAAATGCGACGAGCGCGACGGCCGCCATGGCCAGCGCGATCGGAATGAGCCAGACCAGCGCCGTCAACGCACCGCCTCCGCCGCTCGAGGGGAAGCCGTTTTCGGCAGTCTGTTGGCGGCAATCCGTTCTTTGATCGGAGGGAACCTCAGCGCGTTGGCAACGACCAGAATGGATGACATGGACATCGCCACGGCGGCCATCAGCGGAGTGACGTACCCCGCCAGGGCCACGGGGATCACGAAAAGATTGTAAGCGATGGCCAGCGCCAGGTTCTGCCGGACAAGACGGCGCGCCGTCGCCGCGGTCCGCAAGGCTTCCGGAACCGCCATCAAGCCACTTCCGAAGAAGACCAGGTCGGCCGCCGCGCGCCCTACATCGGCCGCGCTGGCTGGAGCCATCGAGACGTGGGCCGCCGAAAGGGCGGGCGCATCGTTCAGCCCGTCTCCCACCATAAGGGGCTTTCCGCCTTCGCGGGCGAGTTCCTCGAGCCGCGCGATCTTGTCCTTTGGAAGAAGGCCGGCCCGACATTTTTCGATGCCCAGCGAAGCTGCCAGCCTTGCCGCCGCTTCACGGCGGTCGCCGGTGAGCATCTCGACTGCCAGGCCGAGGCCGCGGACCGCCTTTACCGCATCGCCGGCCTGCGGCCGCGGAACATCCGAGAATTCGATATATCCGGCCAACGCGCCATCCCGCGACAAGACTGTCCCGCGTGTTTCATCCGTGCTCGCCCCTGGCAGCCGGCTGCAGAGCGCCCAGTCGGGTCGGCCCAGCCGATAGAACTTTCCATCGATGCGGCCTTCGATGCCGCAACCGGGCACTTCCCTGAATTCTGCGATTTGCGACCAGCCCCCCTTTCCGTCGAAGGCGGCGATAGCGCGCGAGACGGGATGACGCGACAGGCCGGCCAAGGCGGCCATGGCGTCAAGATCTTTCCCGGGCAGGACGCCGCATTCCGTCACGCGAAGGTCGCCGAGTGTCAGCGTGCCCGTCTTGTCGAAGACCACGACATCGGCTTCCGCCAGGCGCTCCAGCGCGCTTCCGTCCTTCAGCGCGATACCCCGGTGGTACAGGCGCCGCGCGGCGACGACCTGGACCATCGGCACGGCAAGCCCCAGCGCGCAGGGGCAGGTGATGATAAGCACGGAGATGGCGACCGTCAGCGACCGATGCCAGTCGCCGCTTGCCCACATCCAGCCCATGAAGGCCGCGGCGGCAAGCGAATGGACGAACGGCGAATAGAGCGCGGCGGCGCGGTCGGCGAGCCGCCTGTAGCGGGCGCGGCCGTGCTCGGCGGCCTCCATCATCCGCATCATTTCCGCGATGAAGGATTCGCCCGCGCGCCGCGTGACCTCGATCTCGAGCGATCCGTTGAGGTTCAGCATGCCCGACAGCACTGCGTCTCCGCTTGTTGCCGCGATCGGCGTCGCTTCTCCCGTTACGAGCGCTGCGTCGAGGTCGGCAGCGCCGGACGTCACGGTTCCGTCGAGAGGAATGCGTTCTCCCGGAGCGACGAGCACGCGCTCGCCCGGCTCGATTTCCGCCTGCGGCTTGTAAGATTTTGTGCCGTCGAGGGCGATCACCGTGGCGCCGCGCGGCATCATCCTGGCGAGGCCAAGCACCGCCGTCCGGGCCCTGCGCCGCATCACATGGTCGAGAGTGCGGCCGACCAGCAGAAAGAAGATCAGTGTGGTGACGGCGTCGAAATAGGCGTGCGGCCCGTCCCGCAACGTATCGTACAGGCTGAGCGCAAGCGCCAGAAGGATGCCGATCGAGATCGGCACGTCCATGTTCGTCCTGCGCGACTTGAGGGCCGCCCAGGCAGACAGGAAAAACAGGCGTCCCGAATAGGTCACCGCGGGAAGCGCCAATAACGCGGAAATGAGATGAAAGGCGTTGCGCGTTTCCCCGTCGGCTCCCTCCCAGACCGACACCGACAGGAGCATGATGTTCGCCGCGGCGAAGCCGGCCACGGCGGTGGCGCGGATCAGCCTTCCCATCTCGGGATCGGCTTCGGCTTCCTCATGCGTGAAAAGCGTGGCTTCGTACCCGGCGTCCGACAGAGCCCGGAGCAAAGGCGGCACGGGGCCATCCTTCTTCCATTTCACGACGGCGCGTCGCGTCGACAGGTTGAGCCGCGCGGATGTCACACCGTCGAGGCGCGACAGGGCGGTCTCTATGGCCGCGATGCAGGCGCCGCAATGCGCGGAAGGAACGGAGAGGTCCGTCTGCAGCACGCCTTCCTCGACCGTGCGGCTGGCGAGACGGATTTCCTCCTCGGACGGGCCCGCGCCCCGCTGCAGCCGCAGTCCGTCTTCGGCGCCCGGTGCGCAGCAGGACATTTTATGGCCTGTCCTCCGGAGGGGCGACCGTCCGGTAGGCGTGCCAGGTCGCGTGCCCGAGCAACGGAAAGATGACGATCAGCCCGATCAGCCCGGTTGCGACGCTGACCGCGAAGAGGACGAGAACGATAGCACCCCAGGCGATCATCGGAACGAGGTTGTTCCACACCAGCGCCATGCTCGTGCCCATCGCTGTCAGGGCGTCCGTCCGGCGGTCGAGCAACATGGGTACCGAGAAGGCGCTGATGGCCAGTCCGAACGCGGCAAAGATACCGCCGATGGCGGTTCCGACCACGATCATCGCCCAGCCCATCGGATCCCCCGTCAACTGCGCGACAATGTGGTCGATGCCCGGAAACGGCCTGACCCCAAAAAACAGTGCGTAGATGAGCACAGCCGCCCGCATCCACAACAGCACGAGCAGGCACAGCAGGAGACCGGCGAAGAAAGCCTGCGCGCCCGACCTCGGCCGCGTGAGCAGCATCCGCCGGAAACTAACGGTCCTGCCTTCCTCGATGGCGCGGCTCTTTTCGTAAAGCCCCACCGCCAGCACGGGCGCCACGATCATGAAACCCGACAGCGCCGGAAAGAGGATGTAGTCGAACCCGAAGGAAAAGAGCAGCCAGACGAAAGCGACCGAAACGAGGAAAATGCCGAACCCGTAGGCGAGGCTGGATGCAGGCTGCCGTATCAGATCCCGCCATCCGGCGCCGAGCCAGCCGAATCCCGCTTCGACAGGGAGGTGGCGTTGCCAGCGCTCGTTGCGGGTCTCCTCGATCCCGGACGTTTCGCTCAGGAGCCAATGCGATTTATCCGCCTCGCTCATCCTCGAACCTCCTCAGCAGTCGCTCGCCGCGGCCCTGAACTGGCCGGGTTTCGCGCCGGCCTCCTTCAGGTGCGGTACGCATCCGGGGTGGGACGTGAATGCGACGTATACCAGATGCGCATTGGCGCCGGCGAAAGTCAGGACGGCGGCTGCGGCGAGCAACCATGCCAGACGCAGTCCGCCGGGCTTTTTCAGGACGGGAGACCCTTCCTGCTTCACGGGTTTTCCACTCCGAGAGAATAGACGTAGGTCGCCAGTATCTTGATTTGCGCGGGGGTGAGCCGCTCGTCCCAGGTGGGCATGTGGCCTTCGCGGCCGCCATGTATGGTGGTTATGATGGTCCCGATATCGCCGCCATAGATCCAGTAGTTGTCGGTGAGGTTCGGCGCACCCACCTCCTGATTGCCCTTGGCGTCCTGTCCATGGCAGGCGGCGCATGTCGTCAGGAATACCTGCCGCCCCGCCTCGATCTGCTTGATGCGCTCGGGCGTCGAGTAGTCCGGATGGCTGAGCGAATAGACATAGGCGGCGACGTTGTCGACCTGGCCCGGGTCGAGCATGCCGTCGCGGCCGAAAGCCGGCATCTGCGAGACCCGGCTTTTCGCGTTGCTCGAATTCACGCCTGTCGTGATTGTCTGCATGATGGTCTCGGGGCCGCCCCCCCAGATCCAGTCATGGTCGGTGAGGTTCGGATAGTTGCTGCGTCCCTTTCCGTCGCGTCCGTGACAGGCCGCGCAATTGTCGCCGAACAGCCGATGCCCGGTCGTCTTGACGATCTCCATCATCTTGGGATCGGCGAGTATCTCGTCGAAAGAAGCCTTCTCGATCCTGTCCACCCATGGCGCGCGTTGCGCCTCGGCATCGACGATTTTCTGCTCGACGATCTTGCGCTGATCGGTGTCGAGCAGCCCTTTCGTGTATGTCGTCCCCAGCGGCCAGGTCGGCATGACGAACCACCAGGTCACCGCGAAGATGTGCGTGACGATCAGGAAAATGAGCACGCCGCGGGGAACCGGGGTGTCAAGTTCCTTGATGCCGTTCCACACGTGGCCCGTCGTGCGGCGGCCGCTTACCGGGTCGAGCTCTTCCGCGCTCATGGCCGGTCGTCCCCTTCAAGGATACGCTTCTTGGCGTCCCGGAACCGCTCGCGGTTCGACGGCCAGAAAGCGTAGACCGTCACCACCACGGCGAAGCCCATCAGGTAGAGCAGTCCCCAGCTCTTGGAAAACGCGACCAGTGTGTCGTGATCGATGTCCATTCGCGTTCCTCACTTGACCGGCTCGGGGGGCTTCTGCGGCGCTGCCGTGTGTTTGTAGGCAGCATCCGTCAGCCTGCCGAGAATTTGCAGGTAAGCGACCAGCGCGTCCATTTCCGTCAGTTCGGTCGTCACTCCATCAAAGGCCCGGACCTGGGTCGCTGCGCCATAGCGCTGGGTCACGCCGGAGGCGTAGTCGCTGTCGGGAGTGGCCTGTCCGTAGGCGTCCTGCGCGGCGTTCTTGATCATCTCGTCCGTATAGGGAACGCCGACATCGCGTTGCGCGGCGAGACGCAGCCGCAGGTCGCCCGTCTGCAAGGCCGTGCGCGCAAGGAAGGCGTAGGACGGCATGTTGGATTCGGGAACCACCGAACGGGGATTCGTCAGGTGCGCCACCTGCCAGAGGTCGGAATATTTGTCGCCGATGCGCGCCAGATCCGGCCCGGTGCGCTTCGAGCCCCACAGCATCGGATGGTCGTACTTGGACTCCACGGCCAGTGAATAGGGGCCGTACCGCTCGACCTCGTCGCGCAGGGTGCGGATCATCTGGCTGTGGCAGGCATAGCATCCCTCGCGCACATAGATGTCGCGTCCGGCAAGCTCCAGGGGGGTGTAGAGGCGCATGTCGGGAGCGTCCTCGACCGTCTGGTGGATGGTAAAGAGAGGCGCGATTTCCACGATGCCGCCGACGCTGGCGGCGGCGATGATCGCCAGCACGAAGCCGATCGCGGTTCGTTCGATCTTGCGATGGAAAAGCTCCGGCATCGTGCGTCACTCCGCCGGGCTCGGCGCGGCGCCAGCGCCGCCGGGTTCGGGCACGTCGAGCCGTTTCTCGGCCGTGGCGGGAGCTGCGCGCACGGTCATCCAGATGTTGTAGCAGCCTACAATGACGCCCAGCAGGAAGAGGAACCCGCCGAAGGTGCGGGCGATATAATAGGGATACATCGCTACCAGGCTGTCGACGAAGGAATAAGCAAGCGTGCCGTCTGCGGTGTAGGTGCGCCACATCAGGCCCTGAATGATGCCCGAGTTCCACATTGCGAAGACGTAGACGAGGGTGCCGGCGACCGCGAGCCAGAAATGGACCTCGACGAGCGTGGGCGAATACATGCGCTCGCGCTTCCAGAGCGAGGGGACGAGCGTGTAGATGGAGCCGAAGGTAATGAGGGCGACCCAGCCGAGCACGCCCGCATGGACGTGCGCGACGGTCCAGTCGGTATAATGCGACAGCGCGTTCACGGGGCGGATCGCCAGGAACGAGCCCTCGAACGTCGACAGGCCGTAGAAGACGGCCGCAACCATCATGAAGCGGAGCGTCGCATCATCGCGCACACGATGCCACGCGCCATTGAGCGTCAGAAGCGCATTGCCCGCGGAAGCCCATGACGGCACCAGGAGCATGACGGAAAAGGTCATGCCGAGATTCTGCACCCAATGCGGCAGCGCCGTGTAGTGCAGGTGGTGCGAGCCCACCCACATGTAGAAGAAGGTGATGCCCCAAAAACTCAGGATCGACAGCCTGTATGAGAAGATCGGCCGTTGTGCGCGGACTGGCAGGAAATAATAGAGCATCCCGAGGAAGCCGGCCGTCAGGAAGAAGGCCACGGCATTATGCCCGTACCACCACTGAACCATCGCATCCTGGACGCCGGCCCATACGGTATAGCTCTTGGCGCTTCCCCAGGAAATCGGGACCGCGATGTTGTTGACGATGTGAAGGACCGCGACCACCAGAATGAACGCCATGTAGTACCAGTTGGCGACATAGATGTGGGGTTCCTTCCGCCGGGCGAGCGTGCGGATATAGAGGATGAAATAGGTTATCCAGACGATCACCAGCCAAAGGTCGGCATACCACTCAGGCTCCGCATATTCCTTGGACTGGGTCACTCCCATAAAATAGCCAGTGACCGCCAGGATGCAGAACAGATTGTAGCCCATCAGGACGAACCAGGGGCTGAGCTGTCCAGCGAGGCGGGCGCGGGATGTCCTCTGCACGACATAGAGGGATGTCGAGATCAGCGCATTGCCGCCGAAGCCGAATATGACGCCGGTCGTGTGGGTGGGGCGAAGGCGACCAAAGGTCGACCACGCGGCGTCGAAGGCGAGGTTGGGCCAGGCGAGCTGCGCAGCCACCCAGACGCCCATGAACATGCCGAACACCGCCCATGCCATCGTCAGCACGATGCCGGCCTTGATGGGGTCGTCGTAGTAGTACGTCAGCCGTTCCGGATCCGGTTCGGGTTCATAGAAAGTCGACAATACGGGGAACAGGAGAGCCAGCGCGAACAGGATCACGATCAGACCATGGACCCCGAACGGGCCGGCTCGGCCGAGCGCCGCCATCAGCACCCCGACCGCGGCCAAAAGCCCGAGAATGACAGCGGCGCCCTGACGTTCGCTGGAAGTGAGCTGCTTGATCATGTCCCCTCCATGCCGTTTCTGTAAGCGCCCCTACGCGGCCTTGGCCGGATCGACTTGTATCTCGAGGAGTTCCTCGAGCAGTGTGCGTTCGCCGATCAGGTCGGCAAGAGTATAGGCGTCCAATACCGCAAGGAAAGCTTCGAGCGCCCTGCGGACGACGCCCTTGAGGCGGCAAGCCGGCGTGATGAGGCAGGAGCCGCCTCCGGGACCGAGGCATTCGACGAGAGCGAAGCCGTCCTCCATCGCGCGAATGACTTCGCCGACATTGATTTCGCTCGGCCGCCTGGCGAGCGAAATGCCGCCGGACCGTCCCCGCGTCGTCTTGATGTAATCGAGACGCCCGAGATCCAGCGCCACTTTCATAAGGTGGTTACGGGAGAGCCGGTAAACCTTAGCCATATCCGAAACGGTTGTGGACCTTCCCTCGCGAACCGCCAGGAAGACCAACATGCGCAGCGCGTAGTCAGTATGCAGCGTCAGCTTCATGCCCGGCGCTCGAATGTGGACACGGCCAGCTTTGAGACACTCCAAGACATTCCGGCGGGCCCTAAAGTGGTATTTATCATACCGCTTTTAATCGGCATCCTGCAAGGACGGAATTGTCGCATCGGGCAGTGGTCGCTTCCCAGATTCCAGATCGCTTCATTGTTTGAGCAAGCGCAACGTCCGTCAGGCAGTTGCCTGCTTTGCTGGCGTTTTGATGGAGCGCGCACCGGGATGAAACCGACAGCTATCAACCCGAGCATGACAGTGGACGAGATCATGCGCCGCTGGCCGGCCACGATCCGCGTCTTCATGAGATACCGGATGCTCTGCATCGGCTGCCCGATCGGCGTCTTCCACACGGTGGCGGACGCGTGCGAGGCGCACGGCCTCGACGAGGAAGCCTTTTCGCAGGACCTTCTGGACGCAATGAGGAACGACGACAGCGCTGGCGAGCCGTCGGCGTTCGAGAGCGCGGACTGCGCCCAGGAGCCGGCCCAGGGATACGCCAGGCATTCGCCAGGCAAGCCCTGAGGCGAACGCTATTTTCTCCGGCGGTTTTCGGCGATCAGCATGAGCCTGTGCGGATTCGTGACCGTGACCCTCTGGCGGCCGCTCCTGACCAGCCCGTCCTCCTCCCACGCACTGAGCAGTCTGCTGACGGTGTGAAGCGTTGTTCCGGTCATCTCGGCGATGTCCTGCCGCGTGATGGGAAAATCGATCTCTATGCCGCCTTCGGTTTTGCGTCCCGACTGCTGGACGAGCCTGAGAACCGTTTGGGCAATCCGCTGTTCCACCTGTTGCGTCGACATCTCCATGACACGCGCCTGCGTATCCTGCAGCCGCGATCCGATTGTCCGGTAGGCACTTGCGCCGAAAGACGGAAAGCGGGACTGGACTTCCGGCCAAACGCTGTTCGGCCAGGAGAGCGCAACGCAATCCACGGCGGCGACCGCCGTCGCAGGATAGGTGTCCCGGCCCATGGCGACGGCTATGCCGAAAAGCTCGCCCTCGTTGATGTAGCGGGCTACCACCTGATGCCCCTCCGGCGAAGTCTGGACGACACGGATGTGCCCAGAGAGCAGGAGAAAGAAATGCCCGGCCGGCTCGCCTTGAGCGAAAATTTCGGAATCCTTCGGATGCCGGGCCGAACGGGCGCTGGCGAGTATCTGGTCCTGCTCATCTCCCGTGAGACCGGCGAAGGCCGGGAGACGGGCGACCAGCGACCTGTCGAGGGCAGGCATCGGGAGAGTTTCCTCTGCTCGTGATCCGCTTCGACGCCCTTTCTATCCGCTGTTTGCGCCAGCGCAAATATGGACACGCCGACGCAGCCTATACGCTGACCAACGGCCGGATGAAGCCGTGTGTTTGAAGGAAGAAGATGATGAAAAAGACTATCGCCATGTTGGCGCTCGGAACCGCCGCAATATTCGCCGCCTCAGCCAACGCCGCCGAAATCGAGGTGAAGATGCTGAACAAGGGCGAGAAGGGCATGATGGTGTTCGAGCCTGATTTCGTCCGGGCGGCTCCCGGAGACACGATACGCTTCGTGCCGGTGGACAAAGGTCATAACGTCGAGTCTATCCAGGGTATGATCCCCGACGGGGTGCAGCCGTTCAAAGGCAAATTCGGCGAGGAACTGACGGTCAAGCTCGACAAGGAAGGCGTGTACGGGGTGAAGTGTCTGCCCCATTACGGCATGGGCATGGTAGCGCTGATCGAGGTCGGCAAACCTGTCAATCTTGAAGCGGCCGAGGCCGTGAAACAGACCGGGAAGGCCAAGGCGGTCTTCGCCCAGCTCTTCGGCCAGGCCGTCGCGAGCAATTAGAAAAATGCCCGGGTTGCCCAAGTGATGGCGCAGCCCGGGCCTTCTGTTTTCGACCGACTAAGGATCCTCCCGTGCAGTGGGCCCCGCATTCCCCAAAGCGATTGGACGGAGAGCAGGAGACGCTTCTGAGACTGGTTGCCGAGCGTTACGACCGCTGCCATCCCGGCGACAGCTTTGCCGACTTGATGAAGCGGGTGTCCTTTTCAAAGGAAGACCGGCGTCTCATGGAAGATTGGCTCGACGCGGGCCGCCGATGACGGCGACGCTGACGGCCAGGAGAAAGCCTTGCTTATTCGTTCGATGCGGCTAATTTCCTTCTCCATGCTCGAAAAGCTTCACATCCAGCGCGACTGGGCAACTGTGCTAGCATTTGTGTTCGGCGCGGCCGTGATCGTGCCGAGCATGGTGGCGCTGCTCTTCACTCTCGGCGCGCTGGCGAGGCTGCTGTTCTGAGTTCCGCGCATCGCCCGCGCGGACTTGCCCGCCTCGCTTGTGCAGCGGCCAGGCTCGCCAACCCTCTTTTCTTTTCTCCGTTCCGATCGGTTTCTTCGGTCCGATGGTCGGAAGTCCGATGGCCGGATAATCGCCGGCGAGCTCACCGTGCCGCTCGCGGACCCCAGAGAACCGGCGCATAGCGCAGCGCAAACAGCAGGAACGCCGCGCTCCAGAGCGCGCCGCCGCACCCAAGCACATGGGGATACCAGCCGCCCGCGAACGGCGCCAGCACACGAAGCGCGGCGCCTGCCGTGACAGCCAGATATATGGCGATGGTGACGCGGTCGGCTACGATTTCTCGTCCGGTGTGGCCAAGGCTCGCCCTCGTCATTACGGCGAGCGTCATGCTTCCGATCGCGCCGGCGGTCAGCGCGTGCAAAGCTGCGCTTTGAGGGACGGTGTCGGTTAGCCGGGAGGCGCCCAGCAACAAGAATGCAACCGCCAGCCAGCCATATCCCGCATGCAGCACAAAGAGGATCGGTTCGCGGAAGGTGGTGCCGCCTCGCCAGCGAAGAAGGCGCGCCAGGAGCAGAAATCCCGACAAGATAAGGAGCATGCCCGCCGTCTTGAAATCCGGGAAAGCCGTCCAGGAAAGCGCGGCGAGGACGGTGCTGACGAGCGCTGCCTTGTCTAAGAGGCCGAAGCTCGCCGGCAGATCGGCGTAACTCTTCTTGACGAGCCAGTTGCGCGTGAAGCTCGGGACGATGCGGCCGCCGATCAGGGCGATCAGCACAGCGGCCACGGCAAGCGCGAGACGCGGGCCGAGCCCCGGCTCGATCCAGCCCCAACCTTCGCCATGGTGCAGGGCGTTGGCCACGCCGTACAGCGTAATCATCACGGCGACCGGAACGTTTCGCCAATTCTTTCCGGCGAGCACCTCTCGCCAGACAGCCATCGCCAGCGTTGCGGGAAAGGCAAGGTCGAGGAGCGCCGCCGCGAGAGGCTGGGGAACGACGGCGCAGGCGATACGCCCCGCGACCCACAGGCCGACGAGCCCGGCCAATGGCCATCCGCTGAGTGGAAGGCGACCCGTCCAGTTCGGAATCGCTGTCAGGATAAACCCCGTCATCACCGCGGCGAGATAGCCGAACAGCATCTCGTGCATATGCCATTGGAGGCCGGGGAACGGTCCGAATGTATCGCTTCCGGAAAAATACACCCACAGCCATGCCGGGATCGCCAGCCCGGCGTACAGCGCGGCCAGAAAGAAGAATGGACGGAATCCGTAGTGGAGGATCGGCGGCATGGATGCGATGCGGCCGCGCCTGTCCCTGGAGAGATCGCCTGCCTTGACGGCGGCGCGCGGAACCGAGGGGTCCGTCGAGACGCCGGCGGGCGAGAGGGTCATGCGCTCTCCGTCGCGCGCATCATGGGCGCGGTTTCCGACGTGGGAGGTTTGCTTGCGGGCCGCGCCTGCGGCCGAACCGTGTCTGCCGGCGTTCATGTGACCTCTCAGATGTTGTTGGAGCGGGCTGGACCAAGGATGCCCAGCAGGCGACGCCCGATGGCGCCGATCAAGGAGGTTCTTTCCTCCACCAGGCGAAAGCCGAGATAATCGGGCGGCGTGCCGACCGCGCAGCCGCCGCTCTTTCCCTCGCGCACGAAGTTGGACATGTAGGCGCGGTGCCGGCCCTCCAGCACGCGAACACCGCAGTTCTCAGTCGTGCTTGTTTGCTCGCCCATATCGAGCGTGACACGCTCGTAGCAAGTTGAGGTCCACTCCCACACATTGCCCGCAAAATCCTCGAGCCCCTTGGAATTGGATCCGTAGTGACCGCGCGGCTTCGGTCCCGGATCGGCGGGCCTTCTTGCGGCCGCTTCCTGCCGATACTGCCGGATCCAACGCACGGCAGGATTGGAGGGATCATCGGCGCCGGCGGAAAACGAGTCGCCGGCGAATCGCTCGGCTGCCGCGGCCGCCATCTCCGCATCCGTCGGCAGCCGCCAGGATGCGCCAGTGGCTTTGGTGAACCAGCGGGCGTAGGCTTCGGCGTCGAGCCAGCTCACGCCTGTCACCGGAACGTCCGCACTCATTTCCTGCGCATCCGGCGCGGCGCAGGCTCCGGCCGCAACGCAGCGGCCATAGTCGGCCAGGCTCACCTGCCGCTTCATGATCCGGAACGCGGGGACTTCCGCTTTCTTCGAGGGCGCCACCGCGGGCCGCCCGCGATCGAGGAACTCGCCGGGCAGAGGATAGTCGAGGACGCTGGCCGCGACATCGATCGTTTCGGCCGCCGGGACGACGGAATTTGGATCGTGCATCCTGTCCGAGAGCCCGAGAGCGGTCATCGGAACGACAAGGGCGAGGGCGCCGCTCAGCGCGGCTTCGACGAGAGTGGGGTGCATGGCGAAGACTTTCCGGAGGCGGCCCGGCGGAACCGGGCCGCTCGATCCTTCCGCTTCAGTAGTTGGCGATCGGACCTGGGGCGACGACCTGCTTCATCAGGTCGTCGTTCCAGTCGCCTTCGACCACGAAGTGCGCCGTCGCCCCGAGTTCCACCGCTTCGATCAGGTTATGGTTCACATAGGCGTAGATGCCGGGCTGACGGAAAGTGTAGAGAGCGGCGCCGGCCGAACCGCCGCGGACGAACCAGGTCTCCAGGTCCCTCGCGGGCGGGTTGGCGAACTTTCCCTGCTCCCATACATAATCGCCATGGCCGCCGATGAGATGCGGACGGGTGTCCCGATTGGCCTGAGAATGGACGATCATGACGGTTTCGCCGACCTTGGCCTTCATGGCGTTGTCGCCCGTCAGCGCATCCCTGGCGCCGTTGAAGACGACATGCGTCGGTATCAGGCCGCGCATCACTTCGACTGTATCGGCATAGCTGTCACCGGGCGTTTCGTATTTCTTGAAGTTGCCGTCCTTGTCGCGCGGCACGTAGAAGTCGTTCTCGCCGATGTAGTAGATGCGGTCATAGTGGAGCGGCCGGCCGTTCTCGTCCTTCAGGCCGTCGCGGGGCAGCACCATAACGGTGCCGCTCATGCCGGAGACGACATGCCAGGGGATCATCGGCCCGCCCGGCGCGCAGTGATAGACGAAAACGCCCGCGCGCGTCGCCCGGAAGCGGAGCTTCACCTGCTCGCCGGGATTGATCAGCGTCAGTTCTCCGCCGCCGAGCCCGCCCGTTGCTGCGTGAAAATCGATGTTGTGCGGCATCGAGTTCGTCGCCGGATTGACAAGCGTGAGTTCGAGATAGTCGTCCTGATGGACCACCATCATCGGGCCCGGAATGGAGCCGTTGAAGGTCATGCCCTGCATCACCGTCCCGTCTCCATCGATGACGACCGGCTTTTCCAGAATATGCATCGTGAACTCCACGACCTTCGGCCCGCCGGGAGCGGCCTGCTCGTGCGCGTGGACGAAGGGCGGAGCCACGAGCGCTACCTTCTCGTGGGGCAGTCCGGCGATTTCGGCTTCCGTGACCGGGGTCGCGGAAGCCATTCTCGGCAGCGTGGCTCCCAGCACCCCGGCGGCGGCGGCTCCCAACAGTGCCTGGCGACGCGTGAACATCTTGGTTCTCCTTGCGGTTCGTCGTTATCGACGAGGAAAATCTACGTCGGCGGATGGCGGCCTTCTTTGCGCTGCAACAAAGTGGGACGCGTAAGGTGACCGAGCGGATGATGCGCTGCTGTGATCTCTACAGGCGGCCCAAAACACATCCGCATGAGACATTGAGGACCGCTTTGCCCAGCCTCCATTGTCGGTCGCCCGCAATGCTCGCTCACAGCGGTGGCAAAGTTCAGCTTGACGGCGGAGATAGGCCGCGCTGCAGGCGGTACCGCCAAGTCTTGTGGCAAGGGGGCGTCTGTCGACCTTCAGTCGTCCGCAGCAGCGGCCCGGGCTCAAACGCGGATAAGCGAGACAGCGTCGATTGACGCCAACCCACCGGAGATCAGTCTGGTCTTTGTCTCAGAGCGCTGATGCAGCTATTTGAACCATATTCGGTCCAATGAGGTCGTTTTTTTCTAACGCTATGATTTTGCTGGTACGCCCAACGGGAATCGAACCCGTGTTTCCGCCGTGAAAGGGCGGCGTCCTGGACCGCTAGACGATGGGCGCGCGGCAGGGCGGCTTATAGAGGGCGGCATGGCATGCGGCAACCCCCTTGGAGTACCCGCTGGCGTGAATCTTCACATGGATTCCGCGGGCTTTTTCGAAGCTGCCCGAGCGGCCTTCAACCCCGGTGCCGCTTGCGCCGGCAGCGCCAGTTCCAGTCGCGCTCCGGGCCGATGTCGATGTGGACCGATGTCGTGGAGCAATAAGTGCCGACGCCGCCACGTCCCGGCATCGAGCGCGCATAGGCGGCAAGCTCCCATTTGCTGACGCCCGGCATCTGGACGTCGGCGGCTGCGCAGAACATGTGCAGCGAATTGAGAGCGCCGTGTGCCGCGACGTTGTGGATGGGGCTACGGTAGCCGGAAGTGACGATCAGCTTGCGGCCGTAATGCTCCTCGATCTTCTTCAACACGGAAAGCAGGGCCGGGCGCAGGCATGCCGTGTCGACCGTCTCCCGCTGCAGGAGGAGGCCGTGGGGATCGACCCGCGCCATCCCTGCGGCCGAGGCGACCTCAACCGGCTCGCCGTCCTCCTCGTTGATGTCGATATCGCTGTTATCTCCGCCACCGGATTTGCGCGTGATCTCGAACAGCGAATTGCCGGTTCGGACTCCGGGCAGCTGGTCGCCCTCCGTCTCGTGATGCGTCGCCGCCGGCGCCACGGGCGTCAACTCCACGATGGGCTTGGCGGCGGCGGTCGGGTCGATCAGCGGCCGCGCCGCGCCGGGAGCGTACGCTGCGACCACAACCGGCCGCTCCTCGGCGGTCGGTGCTGCGTTCCGGTCGGTAGGCGGCGAAAACAGCGATGCGAAGAAGCCGCGGCGCTTCGGCGCCGCCGGTGCGGGTGCCGCGGGTTCGGCATAGGCCGCGGCTTGCGGCGGCACGTTCGCCGGCGAGGCAGCCGCCTCGGCCGGCCCGGGGAACTGGCCGGTTGCGGGAGCGGGTTGCGGGACCATCGCCGTTTCCGGCAGAGCGATGGCCGCGGTTTCCTCGACAGTCGCGCCGTTTGACGAGGTCGTAGCGGCAGCGAGGGCCGGCATCGCGGCCGCGAACGGACTGTCCGGCTTGGGCGTCGGCACATAGGCGACCACGTCCGGCAACGGCGGATCGCCGGGAGTCGCCACGTCGAATGCAGTTTGCGTGAAGGCGGACGGCGCGGGCGCCGGCAGTGCAGCGCCGGCATTCGTCGCCGAAACCGAAGGGGCGGCCGGCGTGCCCGCTACCGGAGCGGCAACTGATGATGGCCGACCGGCGGCTGCATGATCGGCGGCGACATCGGCCATGATGGCCGGAATGGCCGCTGCGGCGGGAGCAGCATTGCCCGGCATGGCAAGCTGCAGGTTCGGGTCGTTCGTGGTGCAGGAGGATGCGGCAAATGCCAGGGTGCCGGCCAGCAGAGCCGTTCGCAACGGTCGGGCGGAGCGCCGTCTGGCTCTTTCCAAAGCGTTTCCCCCCAATGTCAGCGCTTGCATCCCTCGCGCTGTTTGTTGTTCCCCGCCCGGTTCTGCTCGGGAGAGCAGGACCCTTACGCAATCGCCCGGCAATATTGCCGGTGAACCATTCCCTTGTATGCGCGAGCGACGCCTGCCTCCCGCTGGCGGCGTCGTCATGTGGCCGGCAACCCACGCGACCGGACGACATCCGAAGCAGTGCGTTGCCGTCACGCAACATGCGTCTCAAGCTGTTGGAGCGTCAAGCGGATTTGGCTTGCACCGTTGCTGGAATGCAACGAAATCCGATCACTGATTGTGAGTTTCAGATACGCGCTGTGACATAGGTGCCCGGAGCGTCCCCGATCGGCCTGTGTTTGCGGCCGGGCTTGCGCGCGGCGACGCGCCGGTCGTCGTGGCGCTCGATCCACGACTGCCAATAGGGCCACCATGACCCCGGATGCTCGGTCGCGCTCGCCAGCCACTCTTCGAGCTCGCCCTCCGGCTTCGCGCCGGTCCAGTACTGGTATTTGTTGGCGGCGGGCGGGTTGACGACGCCTGCGATATGGCCGGAGCCGGCAAGCAGGAATTCGACCTCGCCGCCGAAATAGCGGCTTCCGAAGAAGACCGAGCGGAGCGGCGCGATATGATCCTCACGCGATGCCTGGTTGAAGACGGGGATCTTGATGTCGGACAGCGACAGGGTGCGGCCGCCGAGTTTCATCTTCCCGGCCGTCAGATTGTTTTCGAGATAGCAGTTGCGGAGATAGTAGGTATGGTTCGCCGCCGACATGCGCGTCGAATCGGAGTTCCAGTAGAGAAGATCGAAGGGCAGGGGCTCCTTGCCGCGCAGATAATTATTGACGACATAGGGCCAGATGAGGTCGCCGGAGCGCAGCATGTTGAAGGCCGTGGCCATCTTGTTGCCTTCCAGGAAGCCTTTCTCGTTCATCGATTTCTCGAGTGCGGCGATCTGGTCCTCGTCGACGAACACCTTGAGGTCGCCGGCATAGGTGAAATCGACCTGCGTGGTGAGGAAGGTTGCGGTTTTGATGCGGTCGTCGCCTTCCTGCGCGAAGAGCGCCAGAGCGGCCGCGAGCAGCGTTCCGCCCACGCAATAGCCGACGGCGTTGACTTCGCTTTCGCCGGTTTCGCTCTCGACCGTATCGAGCGCGAAGCGCAGGCCCTCTTCGATATAGGCCTCCCAGTCCTTGCGCCCGTGCCGTTCGTCGGGGTTGACCCATGAGATGACGAACACCGTGTGGCCCTGCTCGACCGCCCAGCGGATGAAGGACTTCTGCGGGTTGAGGTCGAGGATGTAGAATTTGTTGATCCAGGGCGGGCAGATGAGAAGCGGCCGCTTCAGCACCTTCTCGGTCGCCGGCTCGTATTGGATGATCTCCGCAAGGTCGCTCCGCGCGATCACCTTGCCGGGTGTCAGCGCCAGGTTTTTGCCGAGCGCGAATTTGGAATAGTCCGACTGGCGCAGCCGCAACTCGCCGCCGCCCGCCGCGATGTCCTCCGCCAGCATCTTCATGCCGCGCACGAGGTTCTCGCCGTTGCTGGCGACCGTCTCGCGAAAGAGCTCGGGATTGGTCAGGATGAAATTCGACGGCGAAACGGCGTTGGCGACCTGCTTCACATAGAAGCTCGCCTTGTGCTTCGTGTGCTCGTCCAGCCCCTCGGCATGCTCGACAAGATCGGCCGCCCAGCGCGTGGTGACGAGATAGGTCTGCTTGAGGAAATCGAAAAAGGCGTTCCTGCCCCATTCCGGGTCCTGGAAGCGCTTGTCGCCCTTTTCGGGCTGCACGCCTTCCGACGGCGCGGCCGAGTCGCTTTCGCCGAAGCGGCGCAGCGAGGTCGTCCCCACCACCAAGTAGCCGGAGAAGAGGCGGGTCTGCGCCTCCAGCGCGCGGCTAGGGTCCGACAGCCAGTATTCGGTCAGCTTCGAGAAGGTCTTGACCATGTCGGCGACGGGTTCTGCGACCACGTCGTGGCGGACGCCCTCCTCGCGCGGCTTCACCCATGCGGAAGCCGCCTTGCCGGCTTCCTCGACCATCCGCGCAAGGTTGAGCGCGAAACGGTCGGGATCCTGGATGAGGTACTGCTCGACGGAAGGAGGCGGGCTTTCCTTGTGTTCCGCCTCTTTCTTTTTCCCCGTCATCGCCGCATTACTCCTCTTCGACGTCTCGAATGTTTCATTCGGCGCTTAGACATCACGGTCCGGACATAATATCATGGGATTTCGGCGGCGTCCCAACCGGAAACCCGCGCGAAGGCTAGGAATATATGATGAAATCTGGTGCGGGTAGCGAGGCCGATCGCCGCGTCCGGCCCTTGGCGGTGGCGCTCGCGTTCTCATCCATGATGCTGCTGGGCGCGTGCGCCTCGGACTTCGCCATCGAGGATGCGGTGCCGCATCCCGCCCCCGACGGGACCTATGGCGGCCCGCGCGACACCGGGCAATATCCCAATCTCAACATCCCGCAGAAGGCGGCGACCAGCCAATTGACCGACGCACAGGTGGCGGCCAAGAAGAAGGAACTCGACGCGGCCAAGGCGCGGGTCGAGGGGCGGCCCGCCAATGCTGCCGGAATAAGCACTGACGCCGCCACCCTGCGGAAGGCGGGCAAAGCTCAAAGCGAGCAGCTGAAAGACATCGAGGGACAGTGACGGCCGCGCGCATCGGGTGTATATCGCCCGCGCACCGGCCCGCTTCCCGTCAATCGCATCGGAACAGCACGATGGAAGAGTTTCACAAGGTCCGCAGGCTTCCCCCCTATGTGTTCGAGCAGGTGAACCGGCTCAAGGGCAGCGCCCGCTCGCAGGGAGCCGACATTGTCGATCTCGGCATGGGCAACCCGGACCTGCCGACGCCGAAGGCGATCGTCGACAAGCTCTGCGAGGTGGTGCGCGATCCGCGCACCCATCGCTATTCCTCCTCGCGCGGCATTCCGGGCCTCCGCCGGGCACAGGCGAACTACTACGCCCAGCGCTTCAACGTGAAGCTCGATCCCGAACGCCAGGTCGTGGCGACGCTCGGCTCCAAGGAAGGCTTCGCCAACATGGCGCAGGCGATCACCGCGCCCGGCGACGTGGTCATCTGCCCGAACCCGACCTACCCGATCCACGCCTTCGGCTTCATCATGTCGGGCGGGGTGATCCGCTCCATCCAGGCTGAGCCGGACGAGGGCTTCATCCGGGCCTTGGAGCGTGCGGTCCGGCACTCGATCCCGAAGCCGCTGGCGCTCATCCTCAATTATCCGTCGAACCCGACGGCGCATGTGGCGACGCTCGACTTCTATAAGGACATCGTTGCCTACGCGAAGAAGAACGACATCATCCTCTTGTCCGACCTCGCCTATGCGGAGATCTATTTCGACGGCCCGCCGCCGCCCTCGATCCTGCAGGTGCCGGGCGCGATCGACGTGGCCGTCGAGTTCACGTCGATGTCAAAGACATTTTCCATGCCCGGCTGGCGCATGGGTTTCGCCGTCGGCAACGAGCGCCTGATCGCGGCGCTCACCCGCGTCAAATCCTATCTCGACTATGGCGCCTTCACGCCCATCCAGGTGGCGGCGACGGCGGCGCTCAACAGCGACGGCGCCGAGATCGCCGAGGTCCGGGACGTCTATCGCCGCCGCCGCGATGTGATGGTCGAGGCGTTCGGCCGCGCCGGCTGGGCCATACCGGCGCCGGCGGCGACCATGTTCGCCTGGGCGCCGATACCGGAGCCCTTCAAGCCGCTCGGCTCGCTGGAATTCTCGAAGCTCCTGATCGAGAAGGCCGACGTCGCGGTGGCGCCGGGCATCGGCTTCGGCGAACACGGCGACGATTTCGTGCGCATCGCGCTGGTCGAGAACGAGCACCGCATCCGGCAGGCCGCGCGCAACGTCAAGCGCTTCCTGGCGTCGGCCACGAACACGCTCGACAACGTCATTCCGCTCAGCGCGCGCCGCTGAGTAGGTTGGACTGGTCGCATTGTTCTATCGACCCCCACTCCGGTTCGCTTCGCGAACCACCTCTCCCCCGATCGACGGGGGAGA
>JBQCFH010000152.1:0-19863 GCA_051959385.1 Rhizobiaceae bacterium
CAGGAATTGCAGATGCCGCTCCGCGACATCTCCTTCGACACGATCTCCGGAGCGGGGCCGAACGGCGCCATCATCCACTACCGTGTGACCACGAAGACGACCCGCAAGCTCGCGGCGGGCGAGCTTTATCTGGTCGATTCGGGCGGCCAGTACCAGGACGGCACGACCGACATCACCCGCACGGTCGCCATCGGCAACCCGACCGAAGAGATGCGCGAACGCACCACGCTCGTCCTGAAAGGCATGATCGGCATTTCCATGCTGCGCTTCCCGTCCGGCACCCGCGGCGCTGATATCGACGCCGTGGCGCGTGTGGCGCTGTGGAAGGCCGGCCTCGATTACCAGCATGGCACCGGCCACGGCGTCGGCTCCTACCTTTCCGTGCATGAAGGACCGCAGCGCATCGCCAAGTCGGGCACGGAGAAGCTTCTGGCCGGCATGATCCTGTCGAACGAGCCCGGCTACTACAAGGAAGGCGCCTACGGCATCCGCATGGAGAACCTGATCCTGGTCACCGAAGCCGGAGAGGTGGAGGAGGGCGACATCGCCATGCATGGCTTCGAGACGCTGACGCTCGCCCCGTTCGACCGGCGCCTCGTGAATCCCGAACTGCTGACGAGCGACGAGCTCGAGTGGCTGAACGCCTATCACGCCCGCGTGCTGTCGGAAGTCGGGCCGCTGGTCGACGGCGAGACCCTGAAATGGCTGGAGGCCGCGACCGCACCGATCGCGTAGCCGACCTATCCGAAAAACTGCCGGAGCAGGATGAGCGTCGCTCCGCCGCAGAGGAAGACGGTGAGCATGCCACCGCGCAGCGCCGCGATGGCGGCAACCAGCAGCGCCGCGATCTCCGCCGGGCCGCCCGACGCGGCCGCCGGCGCGACCAGAGTGGTGAGCACCGCGGCAGGAACGGCGTCCAGACCGGCCTCGACGCGCGGATGGACGCGCTCGAAACGCGACAGCACCAGATGGCCGCCGGCGCGGGTGAGATAGGTCAGCACGGCCGCCGCCAGAATGATCCAGACATTCGTGCTCATGAGGGGGGTGCTCATGCCAGCACCGCCTGCGGACGGCGCCCGGTCGGCATGAAGGCGGCGAGCAGCACGCCGACGGCGGCGCCGATCGACACATGCCAGGGCGAGCCGACGATGTGATAGGCGGCGACGGACACGATGGCGCTGACCGCCACGACGGGCAGCCAGAGCGGCCGGTGGCGGAACTCCATGACCAGGCCGAGGAAATAGATCGGCAGCAGGAAATCGAGGCCGAGCGCATGCGGATCGGTGATGAAGCTGCCGGCGATCGAACCGATCCAGGTCTCGGCCACCCAGCCGGTATAGATGAGCAGGCCCATCCCCATATACCATGAAAAACGGATGCCGCCTGGCCTCTCCGCCTCTCGCTCGGCCTCGGCATATTGAGGATCGACGAGAAAGAAGAAGCCGACCGCCTTTTTCCAGAACGGCCAATGGCGAATGCGCCGCCCCACCGCCGCCGAATAGAGCACATGGCGGAAATTGACGGCGAAGATGGAAAAGACGATCAGCCAGGCGGGAACATGCTCGCCGAAAAGCTGCAATCCCACCATCTGGCTCGCGCCGGCATAGACGGTGGCGCTCATCAGCACCGCCTCGAACGGCGTGAAGCCGTTGTCGATCGCCAGCGCGCCGAAAAGGATGCCGAACGGGATCACCGACACCGCTACCGGCAGGCCGGCGCGCACGCCGCGCCAGAAATCGCTTCTCGCGTCTTCACCACTCATCGTCTTCTCCGGAAAGCGCGCCAACCTAAGGGCGTACCGCCCGCCTGTCACGTCAAATGTGCTGATGGAAGGGTGAAAGGAAATTGACGAGAGCAGGCTCGCACGCGTTACACTTTGCCTTTGGGAATCCTTCCCTCGATTTTCCGTCCCCAGTCGAGCAGCGGCCTGGCGCGAAGCGTGAAATCGACGATCTCCTCGACAAGGTCGGGTGCATGAATGCGGGCCGGATCGATCAGATGGCGGACCACGAAATGGCGGTTGCGGATCGCCGCCGCAAGCTCCGGATCGGCAACATGCTCGAAGCCGCGCGGCATGCGCTTCATCGCCCCTTCACCGTCGAGCACAAGACGGTTTTTCTTCAGCGCCGCGACCACGGCGCGGAACTCGGCCGGCTTTTCGGCGATGGCCTTGCGCATCGCCGCCAGCAGTTCGGGTCGAGGCTGCCACCACGCCACGCCGGCGAAGCAGCGATCGATACCGAAATAGACGAACAGCACGCCCTCTTCCATCTTGGTTCCGTCCGGCGACAGGATGGCGGAAAGATGCGTGTTGTAGGGACGCTTGTCCTTCGAGAAGCGCACGTCGCGGTTGATGCGGAAGAGCGACTTCTTGCGATCGCCCTTGAGGCCCATGCCCAATGCGTCGAGCCGCTCCGTCAACACCTCGACCAGATCGCCAAGCGGCTCGCGCAATTCGCTTTCGAAGAGTGCGCGGTTCTCGTGGAACCACTCACGGCTTTGGTGGAAGTCGAGCGCCTTGAGGAAAGGGATCGCTTTCTCTCCAAAGCCCCTGAAAGAAGCGGCCATCAGAGGGAGCCCTTGATGCGTTCCAGCCACGAATCCTCGTCGATGACCTCGATGCCAAGCTCGGTCGCGGTCTTGAGCTTGGAGCCGGCGCCGGGCCCGGCGACCACCAGATCGGTCTTGGCCGAGACCGAGCCGGCGACCTTGGCGCCCAGCCGTTCCGCCATGGCCTTGGCCTCCGAACGCGTCATCTTCTCGAGCGAGCCGGTGAAGACCACCGTCTTGCCGGCCACGACGCTGCCGGCTGCGACGTTGACGACATAGGGCTTGGGATGGACCTGCTCGAGCAAGGCCGACAAGACCTCGTCATTGCGTTCGTTGCCGAAGAAATCCCGCAACGCCCCAATGACCGTGTCGCCGATGCCGTTGACGGACGGGAAAACGCTGTGCGGATCTTGCGCCGCGGCCGTCTCCTTGCCGACGCGGATGAATTCTTCAACCGTCGAGAAGGTCCTCGCCAGCACCGCGGCCGTGGTGTCGCCGACATGCCTTATGCCGAGCGCGAAGATGAAGCGGTCGAGCTCGGGCTCGCGCCGCGCGTCGATCGCGACGAAAAGCTTCTCGAGCCCCTCGAAATTGCGCTGGTCGGCGCTGCGTGCGTTCTTCCGCTCCGTACCTAGCGCCGCCTCGCGCTGCCGCGCCTGCTCCTCGCGCCGCTCGGCAAGCGCCCGTTGCACATCGGCGCGTCGTTCCTTCAACGTGAAGATATCGGCGGCCGTCTTGATAAGGCCCGCCTTGAAGAAGAGGTCGATGTTCTCGGCGCCCAGTCCTTCGATATCCATCGCGCCGCGCGACACGAAATGGCGCAGACGCTCCACGGCCTGCGCCGCGCAGATCAGTTCGCCCGTGCAGCGCCGGCGGGAATCTTCCTTGCCCGTCTTCTCGTTGACCTCGCGCGTCGCCGGCGAGCCGCAGACAGGGCAGATGTGCGGAAACTTGTAAGGCTCGGCATCCGCCGGCCGCCTGTCGATGACGACGTCAACGATCTGCGGGATGACGTCGCCCGCCCGCTGGATGACCACCGTATCGCCGATGCGGATGTCCTTGCCCTCGCGGATCGGCACGCCGTTCGAGTCGAAGCCCTTGATGTAGTCCTCATTGTGGAGCGTGACGTTTTCAACGGTCACACCGCCGACGGTGACCGGGTCGAGGCGGGCGACCGGCGCAAGGGTGCCGGTGCGGCCGACCTGGATGTCGATCCTGCGCACCGTCGTCATGGCCTGCTCGGCCGGAAACTTGTGGGCGATGGCCCAGCGCGGCTCGCCGGTGACAAACCCCCAGCGGCGCTGAAGTTCGAGCTGGTCGACCTTGTAGACGACGCCGTCGATGTCATAGCCGAGCGAGGAGCGCTGCTCCTCGATGCGGTGGTAATGGGCGATGAGTTCCTCGACCGATTTCGCCCGCACCATCAGCGGGCTGACCTGGAAGCCCCACGCGGCGAATTTCTGCACCGATTCGTACTGTGTCGGCGCCGGGTCTTCGGTCGTGTAGCCCCAGGCATAGGCGAAGAATTTGAGATTGCGGCTGGCGGTGACCGCGGGGTCTTTCTGGCGCAGCGAGCCCGCGGCGGTGTTGCGCGGGTTGACGTAGTCCTGGCCGCCGGCGGCCGCCGAGCGTTCCTTCAGCGCCTCGAACTCGGCATAGGTCATATAGACCTCGCCGCGAATTTCGATCACGTCGGGCCAGCCGGAGCCTCTCAGCTTGTGCGGGATGTCGGCGATGGTCTTCAGGTTGGCGGTGATGTCCTCGCCGACCGTGCCGTTGCCGCGCGTGGCGCCCTGCACGAAAACGCCATTCTCGTAGCGGAGCGAGGCGGACAGGCCGTCGATCTTGGGCTCGGCCGTGAAGGCAATGTCCAGATCCTTGTCCCGCTCGAAGAAGCGCCGGCCGCGCTCGATGAAATCGACCACGTCCTGGTCGGTGTAGGCCTTGGCCAGGCTCAGCATCGGCACGGCATGGCGCACCTTGGCGAAACCTTCGGCCGGCGGCGCGCCGACGGAACCGGTGGGGCTGTCCGGCCGCACCAGATCGGGAAACCGTGTCTCGATCTCGGCATTGC
This sequence comes from Rhizobiaceae bacterium, assembly GCA_051959385.1. Lineage (GTDB taxonomy): Bacteria > Pseudomonadota > Alphaproteobacteria > Rhizobiales > Rhizobiaceae > Mesorhizobium_L. The sequence continues at coordinate 4,625 of JBQCFH010000152.1, forward strand.
GGATGCGCAGCGCGTCGTATTCGGCGTCGGTGATTTCCGGCGCGTCGTTCTGGTGGTAGGCGATATCGGCGGCCGCGATCTCCTCGGCCAACCGGGCCAGTTCGGACTCGGCTTCGTCCTGCGTCAGCGCATCGACCGGCTTGTCGGCCTCGGGCTTCTTCGCGACCATGGCGGGCTTACTCGTTTGCATAGGGCACAGTCAGGGCGACTCTTTGCCATAAAGGCAGGAGAAGTAAACCGCGCCGGTGAAGCTGCTGACGTTCCCCGACAAGAACCTGCCGGCCGTTGTATTTCAAAGCTGTGCTCAGGAATGGTCGTATTTTAGCGGTTGGGCGGCGGAGCTTTCATGCCGCGGTGTGGATCGGCGCGGTGATGCGCGATACCCCTCATCCGTCGCCTTTTTCCGATCTTGCTTCGCAAGATCGGGGCGACACCTTCTCCCACAAGGGGAGAAGGGGAAGATTGCGCCAAGATTTCCGCCAATCTCAAGCGCCGACGAGTTGCGGAGCGACGGCGACTCGCTCCCCCTTCTCCCCGTGTTGGAGCAGGTGTCGAGGCGAAGCCGAGACGGATGAGGGGTGCTGAAAGAGTGCAGCGAGGATATGTCGTCCCTCATCCCGCCGCGGCGTTCTCGCTCAGCAGCCGGCCGGCGGCGGCGCGCGCCTCGTCGGTCACCGTGGCGCCGGCGAGCATGCGCGCGATCTCTTCCCTGCGGGCGCCGTCTTCGAGCGCCGATACGGCAGTCGCCACGCGGTCCGCATCCCCGGATTTGCTGATGAGGTAGTGCGCGCTCGCCCGCGCCGCGACCTGGGGCGCATGGGTGACGGAGAGCACCTGCACGCGCTCCGCCAGCCTCGCCAACCGCTGCCCGATCGCGTCGGCGACGGCGCCGCCGACAGCCGTGTCGATCTCGTCGAAGACGAGCGTCGGGGCCGAGCCGCGGTCGGCGAGCGCCACCTTGAGCGCCAGCAGGAAACGAGAGAGCTCGCCGCCCGAGGCGACCTTCATCATCGGGCCGGGCCGCGTGCCGGGATTGGTGCGCACCCAGAACTCGACCCGATCGGTCCCCTCTTCGGCACGGTTTTCCGGATCACTGTCCATCTCGACGATGAATTGGGCCCGTTCCAGCTTGAGTGCCGGCAATTCCGCCATGACGGCGCGGGCCAGGGTCTCGGCCGAAGCGCGCCGGCGCTCCGACAAATGCGCCGCCGCCTTGTCGTAGAGATCGCGGGCGGCGGCGTTTTCCTTCTCCAGCGCCTTCAGCCGCTCTTCTCCCGCGTCGAGGTCGGCGAGATCGGCGAACATGGCGTCGCGGAGCTTTGCCAGATCGTCAACCGCCACGTTGTGCTTGCGCGCCACCGCGCGGAGCGCAAACAGCCGCTCTTCCGCCTGCTCCAGCGTGCGCGGATCGAATTCGGCCGCGCGCATCGCCTGATTGACCGCCGCCTGCGCCGCATCGAGCGAGATCAGCGCCTGGTCGAGCGCGGCGATGATCTCATCCAGCAGGCCCGGATTCTGCTCCGCCTTGCGCTGCAGCCTTCTGAGAAGGCTCGACAGCTGGGGCGTGGGCGAACTCGTCCCGGAGAGCACCTCGTTGGCGTCGTGGATGTCGGCCGCCGTCTTCTCAGCCCGCATCATGGCGGCGCGCTTCTCGGCAAGCTCGCTTTCCTCGCCGGGCTGCGGATCGAGCCGGGAAAGTTCCTCCACGGAGGCACGCAGGAAGTCCGCCTCCCGCGCAGCCGCCTCGACCTTCGCCCGGTGGCGCAGAAGCGCCTGCTCCGCATCGCGCCAACGCCGCCAGGCATCCTGCACAGCCGAGACATCGGCCGAATGGAGCCCGAAGGCGTCGAGCAACTCGCGATGCGCGTGCGGGTCGACCAAAGCGCGCTCGTCGTGCTGGCCGTGGATCTCCACCAGCGCGTGGCCGATATCGCGCATCAGGCCGACGCTCGCCGGCTGGTCGTTGACAAAGACGCGGGTGCGCCCGTCGGCGGTCTGGACGCGCCTCAGAATGATATCGCCGTCGTCGTCGATCGCGTTGTCGCGCAGGATCTGCCGGGCCGGATGGACACGGGCGACGTCGAAGACGGCCGTGACCTGCCCCTGCTGCGCTCCGTGCCGCACCAGCGAGGCATCGCCGCGCGCGCCAAGCGCCAGCGACAGCGAATCGAGCAGGATCGATTTTCCGGCTCCCGTCTCGCCCGTCAACACCGAGAGGCCTGCGGCGAAATCGACGTCGAGCCGCTCGATCAGGACGATATCGCGAATCGACAGTCTGGCGAGCATGGGGACGGGGCGCTATCCCCCGACGACGGTGTGAACGGCCTTGGAAATCCACGAGCTCTTGTTCTCGGAGGGCGAAAGCCCGCCCGACTGCAGGAGCGCGTAGGAATCCTTGTACCACTTGCTGTGCGGATAGTTCCGGCCGAGCACCGCGGCCGCCGTCTGCGCTTCCGAAGCGATGCCCATGGCGTAATAGGCTTCGGTCAGCCGGGCCAGCGCCTCCTCCACCTGGTTGGTATTGGAGTAGTTCTCGACCACATCCCTGAACCGCTTGATCGCGGCCAGATACTCGCGCCGCTCGAGATAGTAGCGGCCGACCTGCATCTCCTTGCCGGCAAGCTGGTCGCGCGCGAAGCGGACCTTCGTCTTGGCGTCCTCGACATAGGGAGAATCGGGGTAGTTCTGGACCACCGCGTTCATGGCGTCGATGGTCTGGCGGGCTTCCTTCTGATCCTGCGTCACATCACGGATCTGCCGGAAATAGCTGAGGCCGATGATGTATTGCGCATAGGCCGCGTCATCCGTCGAAGGATAAAGCTCCACGTATCGCTGCGCCTTTGCGATGGCGTCGTCATACTCGCCCATGCGGTAGTTCGTGAAGGCGGCCATGACCTCCGCCTTGCGCGAAAATTCCGAATAGGGATGCTCCTTGTCGATGGCGTCGAACTTTGCCGCCGCTTCCTTGAGCCGCCCGGCATTCAGGTTTGCCAGGCCCTCATTGTAGAGTTGGTCGGCCGGATCGGCCGGCGCGACGTAGCTGGCTAGGGCCAGCTTGTCCTTGTCATTCTGGCAGCCGGCCAGAATGAGCGGCACGGTCAAGAGCGACATCGCAAGCAAGACGGAGCGTACCCGGCCGGTTGGAGCGGCACCTGTGATCAACACCATAGTCGTTCCAGAATCCTTCGGCGGGATTTTACGTCATAGAGCGCCGTCATAAACCATAACGGCCGGTCCCCGGCAACGCTATCCCCGTGCATTCGCGCATTTTTGTGGCGGATAGTGACTTGGCCAACAGTCCCGGAAAGACGTTCAGAGCGTCCAGGGCGCGAACACCGGCGCGTTGACGGCGATCATCTCCGATGAACGTCCACGGTCGCGGCGCGCCGTCTCGACGATCTCGAACGCGGAACGGTCCGACAAAAGCCGCCTGAGCGCGGCGGCATTCAGCCTGTGGCCGCCGCGATAGGAGCGGAAGCAGCCGATGAAGCGCGCGCCGGCAAGCGCCAGGTCGCCCATGGCGTCGAGCATCTTGTGGCGCACGAACTCGTCGGGATAGCGCAGGCCCTCCATGTTGATCACGCGGCCGTCGTCGCCGATCACCACGGAGTTTTCGAGCGAGGCGCCGAGCGCGTATCCGGCGGCCCAAAGCCGCTCGACATCCTTCATGAAGCCGAAGGTGCGCGCCCTCGACACGTCGCGCCTGAATCGCCCGGCATCGACGTCGAGACCGAGATACTGACGGCCGATCGCCGCGCTGTCGAAATCGATATCGATCTCGAAGCGCGTCCCGTCATGCGGCCTGAACTCCGCCCAGGATGCGCCGTTCTCGATGCGGACCGGCTTCAGCACGCGGATATAGCGCCGCTTGACCGCCAGCCGCTCGATCCCGGCCTGTTCGAACGCCTCCACCAGAAGCGCGGCGCTGCCGTCGAGGATCGGCGCCTCGACGCCGTCGATCTCGACCAGCACATTGTCGATGCCGAGCCCGAACAGCGTCGCCATGACATGCTCGACCGTGGCGACATGCACGCCGGCAGGATCGCCGAGGACCGTACGAAGCTCGGTCCCGCCGACCTCCGATACCAGCGCCCTGATTTCCTTGTGATTGCCTTCGGCGTCGCTGCAATGGAAGACAACGCCCGTATCCGCATCCGCGGGGCTGAAATGGATGGATACAGGCTTGCCGCTATGGACACCGATGCCCGAGAGGTGCGCACGCGATTTCAGCGTTGTCTGATATTCGTGCAACTCAGTCCCCATAGTCCGCACCAGCAAGCCTGTTGCCTCACCCGCGAATACGCGGAATTCCTGCTTCAACCGGACGGAAAACCCCAGAATCCCTCAAGCCCAGCCCGACCACGCGGGAAGATAAAGACGGCCCCTCTATAGTCCAAATCACGGTTTTTTACTCCGTGTTACGCCTTCCCCGACACGAGGATTTCACCCCAACTCGCTGATTTGCCTATGCTTTCCATAACAGAAGGCGGGAGTCGAGACCCCCGCCTGTCACGAATTGTCATAACACGTAAAGAACGTCAGTTGGCTTGCCGGCGGAGAAAGGCCGGAATCTCCAGCTGATCGTCCTCGTGAGTCGCATGGCCTTGCGGCACCAGCCGGCCGTGTTCATCGAGCTGGCCCCGGCGCGGCGCATAGACCGCCGGGTCCTGGCTGGCGAGCCGCCGCGTCTCCGGCGTCGGCTGGCGCAGCTTCGGCTCGCGCGGTTGCGCCGGCTGCAGCCGGGCGGGCTCCTCCTCGCGCCGCGAAAGGCCGTGCGTCAGCCGCTTCAGGAGGCCCATCGGTCCGCGCTCGTCATGCTCGGCCTGCGGCGCCTGCCGGGCCTCGAACTCCGCCTTCACCGCCGGGGGGAAGTCCTCGACGCGCGGCATGCGCGGAACGGCGGCCACGGCCTGCGGTTCGACCGCGCGAGGCGCCGGCTGCGGCTGCATCGGGGCGGCGGGCGCCATCGGCCGCTGCTCGGCGACCTGCGCCGGGAAGATGCGGCTTTGCGGCCTGAACTCTTCGTCGGCGTGGTGCTGCGGGCGTATCTGCGGCCTGGCTTCCGCCTCGGCGAGCCTGATCGCTTCGGCGACCGGGTCCTCGGCGCGCACCGGCTCCGGCGCGCGCTGCGGCTCGTGCGCGTGCGCGCCGGCGATGCGGCCTTCGCCGATCGAGACCGGCTGCGCCGGCTTCGGCGCCTGGCGGATCACGGTCGGCGCCACCGCGATGTCGCTCGCCAGCTTGTCGATGCCGGTGGCAACCACCGACACGCGGATGACGCCTTCCAGTTCCTCGTCGAACGTCGCGCCGAGGATGATGTTGGCGTCCTGATCGACTTCCTCGCGGATGCGGGTCGCGGCCTCGTCCACCTCGAACAGCGTCAGGTCGCGGCCGCCGGTGATCGAAATCAGGAGGCCCTTCGCGCCCTTCATCGAGGATTCGTCGAGCAGCGGATTGGCGATCGCGGCTTCGGCCGCCGCCATCGCCCGGCCCTCGCCGGAGGCTTCGCCCGTGCCCATCATGGCCTTGCCCATTTCGCGCATGACCGAGCGCACGTCGGCGAAGTCGAGGTTGATCAGCCCCTCCTTCACCATCAGGTCGGTGATGCAGGCAACGCCGGAATAGAGCACCTGGTCGGCCATCGCGAACGCGTCGGCGAAGGTGGTCTTGTCATTGGCGATGCGGAAAAGGTTCTGGTTGGGAATGACGATGAGGGTATCGACGCACTTCTGCAGTTCCTCGATGCCGAGATCGGCCGTCTTCATGCGGCGCTGGCCTTCGAAATGGAACGGCTTGGTGACGACGCCGACGGTCAGGATGCCCTTCTCGCGCGCTGCCCGCGCCACGACCGGCGCCGCGCCGGTGCCGGTGCCGCCGCCCATGCCGGCGGTGACGAAGCACATATGGGTGTTGGAGAGATGATCGACGATCTCGTCGATGCACTCTTCCGCTGCGGCGCGGCCGACTTCCGGCTGCGAACCGGCGCCCAGGCCCTCAGTGACATGCGCGCCGAGCTGGATCAGCCGCTCCGATTTCGTCATCGTCAGCGCCTGCGCGTCGGTATTCGCCACGACGAACTCCACTCCGCGAAGCCCGGCCGTGATCATGTTGTTGACGGCGTTGCCGCCGCCGCCGCCGACACCGAAAACGGTGATCCGCGGCTTGAGCTCGGTGATGTCCGGCTTCTGCAGATTGATCGTCATTTTCCTCGTCCTTTTTCCCTTTGTCCGCCGCATCGCCGCCGCGGCCGCCTGTGGGGCTATCCCCGTTTACTAGAAACTATCCCTCAACCATTGGCCCATCCGCGAGAGCCTGCCGCCCGTGCCGGTCATGCGATGGCTGAACGGCCCGGCCGGGATGCGGCTCTCGAAACCTGCCACCTGCGGATAGATCATCAGCCCTACCACCGCCGCGAAGGCCGGCCCTTTTGCCGCCTCCGGCAGACCGGCCACGCCGAGCGGCCGCCCGACGCGCACGCTGCGTCCAAGGATGCGCCGCGCGGCCTCCGGCAGGCCGACGAGCTGGCTGGCGCCGCCGGTCAGCACGACGCGCTTGCCGACGCTGCCGCCATAGCCGGACTGATTGAGCCGGTCCCGGATCATCTCCAGCGTCTCGTCGATGCGCGCCCTTATGATCCGCGTCATCGCCGCCCGCGGCACCTGGACGGGCGCTTCGGCCTCGTCGCCGGCCATCGGCTGCACGGTGAGGACGTCGCGATCGTCATTGCTGGCCGGCAGCGCCGAGCCGTGCATGACCTTCAGCCGCTCGGCGTCCTCGAGCCGCGTCGACAGCCCCTTGGCGAGGTCGAGGGTCACATGGTTGCCGCCGATCGCGATCGCGTCGGCATGCACGAACTTGCCCTCGGAGAAGATGGCGAGCGTCGTCGTGCCGCCGCCCATGTCGATGCAGGCTGCGCCCATTTCGGCCTCGTCGTCGACCAGCGCCGAAAGGCCGCTTGCATAAGGGGTTGCCACCATCCGCTCAACCGAAACGTGACAACGGTTGACGGCGAGTTCCAGGTTGCGCAGAGGCGCCGCGACGCCCGAAAGCACGTGCATGTCGACGCCGAGCACATCCCCGATCATGCCGCGCGGATCTCGCACGCCGCGCTCCTCGTCGAGCGAGAAGGCGACGGGCAGAGAATGCACCACCTGGCGGTCGCCGGCGAGCGCCTGCCGCGCGCCGGCGGCGAGCACGCGCCGGATGTCGCCCTGGTCGACCTCATGGCCGCCGAGGTTGATCCTGGCGGAGAAGCTCTCGCTCTTCAGCCGGCCGGCGGAAAGGTTGACGATAAGCGATTCGATCGTGAGGCCCGCCATCCGCTCCGCCGCGTCGACTGCCAGCCGGATCGCCTGCTCGGCGCGATCGAGGTCGACGACCACGCCCGATTTCACGCCGCGCGACTTCTGGTGCCCAATACCGATGACGCGCATGCGGTGCGTGCGGCCGGGCAGCCTCTGGCTTTCCTCGCAGGGCTTCAGCGCGGCAATGATGCAGCAGATCTTGCTCGAGCCGATATCGAGGACCGTGACTATGCCGGAGCGCCGCGCCGCCTGATCGTTCTGTCCGCCGAGCCAGCTCATATGTCGCGCCCCGACTTCTTCGATTGCTTGATCCGTTCCTTTACGGCCGCCTCGTGAGCGGCCGCCGCCTCCGGCGTCAGCTGGACGAAGAGGCGGTTTTCGAGACGCATGTCGACGGCGAGGATATCACGCGAGAGCAGGCTGTGCTCGCGATCCATGCGCGAGAGATCGGCGATCGCCTGGTCCTCGCCCGTCTCCGGAAGCTTTACCGTCACGCCGTTATCGAAGGTGATGTCCCAGCGCCGCCCGCCGACGCGCACATAGCCTTTCACCCGGCCCGCGAGGTTCGGGAACTGCTCCACCTTGGCGACGATCCCAGCGGCGCCCGTCGCAGCTCCGGCCCCCACCACCAGCGGCAGCGAGGCGAACTTGCCCCCGGCGAACGGAGCGATGATGCCGCCGTTCTTCTCGATCAGCGTCAGCTCGCCGTCATGCTGCCAGATGGCATAGGGGGTCTTTTCCCTGATCGCGATCTCCACCGTGCCCGGGTAGATCTTGTGGACGGAGGCCTCCTGCACCCAGGGCAGCGCCAGTATCTTCTCGCGCGCGCCTTCGGCGCTGAAGCCGATCTGCGAGGTCCAGCCGTCGAGACCGAGCGCGCCGAGCACGTCTATCTCAGAAGTCTGGCGATTGCCGACGACGCGAACATTGTCGATGGCGAAGCCGGTGCGCGAGGTGATCGCCTGGACGATGCCCGGCCATTGCCCGCCGAGATAGGCGCCGTAGGCGCCGGTGGCGGCAAGAAGGCAGGCCGAGGCGACCGTCGCAGAAAACCGCGGAAAGACGATATCTCCACGAACCAGACGGCCAAGCAAACGCGCCGGCCCGCGCAGCCAGTGCGGCAGGACATGCGCGGCGGCGATCCCGCCGGCCCGAGCGCCCGATACCGACCTCAACGCAGACACGAAGCGTCCTCCACCATCCAACTCAAAAGGTCGCCGAAATCGTGCCCTGCCTGAGCGGCGATCTCAGGCACCAGTGATGTCGGCGTCATGCCCGGCTGGGTGTTGATTTCCAGCCAGACGAGTTCGCCATTTTCGGAGTGGCGGTCGTCGTAGCGGAAATCGGAGCGGGAAACGCCCCGGCACCCGATCGCTTGATGTGCCTTGAGCGACAGTGTCTGTATCTTTTGGTAAATATTCGGTGAAATTTTTGCCGGGCATTCGTGTTTTGATCCGCCGGCGACGTATTTCGAATCGTAGTCATAGAAGGAATGGCCGACCGGGATGATCTCGGTCACGCCGAGCGCAACGTCGCCCATGACGGCACACGTCAGCTCGCGCCCGTGGATGAAGCGCTCGATCATGACTGTGTCGCCGTAGCGCCATTCCGACGATCCGAGGATCTGCGGCGGATGCGACTGGTCCTCCTGCACGATGACCACGCCGAAGCTCGACCCCTCGTTGACGGGCTTGGCGACATAGGGTGGCTTCATCGGGTGTTCGCCACCGATCTTGAAGCGGTTCATCACCTTCGATTCCGCGACCGGAATGCCGACCGAACGGGCGACCCGCTTCGCCTGCTCCTTGTGCATGGCGAGCGCGGAGGCAAGCACGCCCGAATGCGTGTAGGGAATCTCCAGATATTCCAGCACGCCCTGAATGGTGCCGTCCTCGCCGTAAGGTCCATGCAGAGCATTGAAGGCGACGTCGGGCTTCAGCCGGGAGAGCACATCGGCGATGTCGCGGCCGACATCGACGCGGGTGACCTTATAGCCCACGCTTTCCAGCGCATCGGCGCAGGACCGGCCCGAAGAAAGACTCACGGGCCGTTCGGAGGAGAATCCCCCCATCAGTACGGCGACGTGCTTCTTCGTCATACCCCTCTCTTCCCTCGCCCCTCCGGGGCCTACTCCGTACGCGACCCGCGCGCAGACCACCCGACTCTCGGAAAAGTCGCGATCCACACGCCGCCTGCCGCCGAATTGAATCCGAGTCCTCCGGCGGCTTGCCCCCAGACGAAAACGCGGCCACGCGTTGAACGACTCAAATCAGGAAACGCACTCAACCCAAAGAATCAGAGAGTTGATTCCGTGGCAAGGGGCGATGATTCAGACGGATTCACTTTTATGGCAAAATTGCAAAAAGCCGCGCTGATTTCGCGCGGCTGCCGCAATGAAGCCAAGGCCCAGCAAGCTGGACGGAGCGGTTCCCTGAACGGTCCCGATGACTGGCCTCCGGCCGGTCCGCTCGCCTACAGCATCCGCCCGAGGAACTCGTCGATCGCCCTGCCCGGCTTGAACTCGCCGATGCGCTTGATCTCCCATTCGAGCCGGACGCCGGAATGTTCGAGCACGCGCGCGCGAACGGTTTCGCCCAGGAATTCAAGGTCGTAGCCGGTGGCGCTGCCGGTATTGATCATGAAGTTGCAGTGCATCGGCGACATCTGCGCGCCGCCGATCATCAGGCCGCGGCAGCCGGCCTTGTCGATTTCCTTCCAAGCCGATGTTCCGGCGGGATTCTTGAAGGTCGAGCCGCCGGTCTTCTCGCGGATCGGCTGCACCGTCTCGCGGTGATGCTGGACCTGGTCCATCGCGGCCTTGATCGCGGCGCGATCCTCCGGATAGCCTTCAAGCACCGCCGAGGTGAAGATCAGGTCGCGCGGCGCCGAGGAGTGGCGATAGGCGTAGCCCATGCCGGCGTTCTTCAGGACATGAAGCTCGCCTTTGCGGTCGAGCGCCCGGACCTCCACCACGCGTTCCCGCGTCTCCACCCCGTTCGCCCCAGCGTTCATCCTGAGCGCGCCGCCGATGCCGCCCGGAATGCCGTGGTAGAAATGAAAGCCGCCGATGCCGGCTTCGAGCGCCGCGGCGGCTACGCGCTTGTCGGGCGTGGCGGCGTCGGCGCGAATGGCCGTCGCCGAGACCGCCTCGGCCTCGCCGAAGCCCTTGGCCGAGAGCCTGACCACGAACCCGCGTATGCCCGCCTCGCGGACCAGCAAATTGGAGCCGATCCCGACGATGGTGATCGGGATTTCAGGCGGGACCGCCTTCAGGAAAGCGGCAAGGTCCTCTTCGTCGGCCGGCTGAAAAAGCACGTCCGCCGGCCCGCCGGCACGAAACCAGGTGATCTTCTCCATGCCGGCGTCGGGCGTGAGACGGCCGCGCAGTCCGGCCAGCCGGTCGCCGAGTTTGGCAAGGAGCGCTTCGCCGGCCGTCAAGCAGCGACCTCCGCGGCGAGTTCGCCGGGCAGCGCATAGGCCCATTGCGTGATGTTGCCGGCCCCAAGGAAGACAACGAAATCGCCGGGCATGGCGGTGACGCGGATGATCGGCGCGATCGCCTGCGCTCCCTCGATGAAGCGGGCGTCGCGATGGCCGCCGGCGCGCATGCGAGCCACCAGCGCCTGCGCCGTGACGCCTTCGATCGGCTCCTCGCCGGCCGGATAGACCGGCGCGATGAGCACCGTGTCCGCCTCGTTGAAACAGGAAGAGAAGTCGTCGAAGAGGTCGCGCAGCCGCGTATAGCGATGCGGCTGGGCAATCGCGATGATGCGGCCCTTGCCGGCGTCGCGCGCGGCCCTCAGCACCGCCTTGATCTCCACCGGATGATGGCCGTAGTCGTCGAAGATGCTGACGCCGTTCCATGTACCGGTCGGCGTAAAGCGCCGCTTCACGCCGCCGAAGCCGGAAAGCCCCTTGCGGATCTGCTCGGGCGTCATGCCGAGCTCGTGCGCGACGGCAATCGCCGCCGTGGCGTTGGAGACGTTGTGGCGGCCCGGCATCGGAAGCGCCAGCCGGTCGATGGTGACGGCCGCGCCGCTCTTGCGGTTGCGGATGGTCACGTCGAAATGCTGCGTCGTGCCTTCCAGCCGGCGATTGGCGAAGCGCACGTCGGCCTGCGGGTTCTCGCCATAAGTGATGACCCGGCGATCCTCGATGCGGGAGACCAGCGCCTGCACCTCCGGATGGTCGATGCACATGACGCCGAAACCGTAGAACGGCACGTTCTCGACGAAATGGCGGAAGGCCTCGCGCACGCGATCGAACGAGCCGTAATGGTCGAGGTGCTCGGGGTCGATATTGGTGACGACGGCGATATCGGCCGGCAGCTTCAAGAAGGTGCCGTCGCTCTCGTCGGCCTCGACCACCATCCATTCGCCCTCGCCCATGCGCGCATTGGTGCCGTAGGCGTTGATGATGCCGCCATTGATGACGGTCGGGTCGAGCCCGCCGGCTTCCAGCAGCGTTGCCACCATGGAAGTGGTGGTGGTCTTGCCGTGCGTGCCGCCGATGGCGATCGCCTGGCGGAAGCGCATCAGCTCGGCCAGCATCTCGGCGCGTCGCACGATCGGAAGCAGCTTCTCGCGCGCGGCGACGAGCTCGGGATTGTTCTTCTTGATGGCGGTCGAGACCACGACCACTTCGGCATCGCCGAGGTTTTCCGCCTTGTGGCCGACGAAGCAGTTTATGCCTTGTGCGCGCAGCCGCTGCACATTGGCGCCGTCGGCCTGGTCGGAGCCCTGGACCTGATAGCCGAGATTGTGCAGCACCTCGGCGATGCCGCTCATGCCGATGCCGCCGATGCCGATGAAATGCACCAGTCCGATCGTCTCCGGCATCTTCATGCGCGCTTGCCCTTCCTGAACTCCGCCACGGTCATGCCTGCGGCAATAGCCTCTGTCAGGTCGGCTAGCAACTCCGCCGCGTACGGCTTGCCCGCGGAGCGCGCCGCGGCGGCCATGGATAAGAGCCGCGCCTTGTCCTCCATCATGGCGCCGATCAGCTTCGACAGACGCTCGGGCGATAGGCTCTCCTGGCGATGCACCTCCGCCCCGCCGGCCTTCGCCAGCGCCGCCGCATTCGCGGCCTGGTCATGGTCGAGCGCATGCGGATAGGGGACGAGCAGCGCCGGCCGGCCGATCACCGCGATTTCCGATACCGTGGAGGCGCCGGAGCGCGAGATCACCAGATGCGCCGCCGCCATGCGACGGGCGAGGTCGTTGAAGAAGGGAGAGACTTCGGCAGCGACGCCGATCGCCGCATAGGCCGCGCGCACGATCGCCTCGTCCTCGGGCCGAGCCTGCTGGGTGACGGCGAGCCGCGCCCGCGCCTCTTCCGGCAAGGCCCGGATCGCGGCGGGCACGGCCTGGGAAAAGAACTGCGCGCCCTGGCTGCCGCCGAAGACCAGAAGCCGGAACGGCTTCGTCCCGTTGAGCGAAGGATAGGCCGATCTCGCCGCCTCGATCACCGCCGGGCGCACCGGATTGCCGGTGACGACCATCTTCTCCGCCGCGCTTCCCTCGCCCTCCGCCATGAAGCCGCCGGCGATGGCCGTGACCCGGGCCGCAAGCGCCCTGTTGGCGCGGCCCATCACCGCGTTCTGCTCGTGGATCAGCGTCGGGATATTGCGCCTCGTCGCGGCAAAGAGTGGCGGCAGCGTCGGGTAGCCGCCGAAGCCGACGACGATTGCCGGCTTCAGCCGCTGCATCAGCCCCGAAGCACGAACGAAGCCGCGCCAGAGCGTCCAGCCTGTCCGGGCGATGGTCAGCGGATTGCGGGAGCCGAGCGTCGCGGAAGGGATCGGATGCACGGCCTCGGCCGGAAAACCGCCGGCATAGCGCTCGGCGCGCCGGTCGGTCGCGAGGTGCACCGACCAGCCGCGCCGGATCATTTCATGCGCTAGCGCCTCGGCCGGGAAGAGATGGCCGCCGGTGCCGCCCGCGGAGAGGAGGATGGTGCCGATCGCCATGGTGAAGAACGATAGCTAAGTCATTCCGCCGGCAGCGGTCCCGCCGGGCGCGGGGCGAAGGTCACGTGGGTCCGCTTCGAAGGCCGCCTGCGCGTCAGCGCCAGCACCATGCCCATGGCGATCGCCATGGCGATCAGCGACGACCCGCCATAGGAGATGAAGGGCAGCGTCATGCCTTTCGCGGGCAGCAGTTGCAGGTTGACCCCCATGTTGATGATCGACTGCAGCCCGAACTGGGTGACGAGGCCGGCGATGGCGTAGCGGCTGAAGTCATCGTTCTCGTCGAGCGATCCCTTCAGGCCCCTCAGCACCACGAAAGCGAACAGGAGCAGGATAACGGCGCACAGGATGAGGCCGAATTCCTCCCCGGCGACGGCGAAGACGAAATCGGTGTGGCTGTCGGGCAGCACGCGCTTGATGACGCCCTCGCCCGGGCCTTGCCCGAACCAGCCGCCGCGCATCAGCGCCTCGCGGGCCGTATCGACCTGGAAGGTGTCTCCCTCGCCGGTCATGAAACGGTCGATGCGCTTGGCCACGTGCGGAAAGACGGTGTAGGCCGCGCCGAGCCCGCCGATCGCCGAGGCGCCCAAGGCCACAATCCAGACCCACGACAGGCCGGCCATGAAGAACATGATGCCCCAGGTAGCAACGAGCAGCATGGTTTGTCCGAGGTCGGGCTGCGCGACGAGCAGCGCCACGGCCAAGCCGAGCAGGATCATGGCGAAGAGGTTGCCGGGTATGTCGGGCTGGCGCGCATGCTCGGCGAACAGCCAGGCGCAGACGATGACGAAGGCCGGTTTCATGAATTCCGAGGGCTGGATCGAAATGCCGGCAAGATCGATCCAGCGCCGCGCGCCCTTGACCTCTATGCCGAAATAGAGCGCCGCCAGCATGAGCAGCAGCGACCCGGCCAGCATGACCACCGCGAGCCGCCTTATCTGCCGTTCGTTCAGGAAGGAGACGCCGATCATGGCAACCAGCGCCGGCAGCATGAAGACGATCTGGCGGATGACGAAATGATAAGGCTCCAGGCCGATCCGCACCGCCACGGCGGGGCTCGCTGCGAAGGAGAGCACGATGCCAAGCAGCATCAGCGAAAGAAAGGCAGCCAGGTACCAGCGGTCGATCGTCCACCACCAGTTGCCTACCGGCCCGCGATCCAGACGGCTAACCATCAGCGCATCCCTCCGATCATCTCAACGTTTTCGAGCGAGGCGACCGCCGAGCGGAACGCCTCCCCTCGCACCTCGAAATTCCTGAACTGGTCGAAACTGGCGCAGGCGGGCGAAAGCAGCACCACCACCTCGCTAGACGTGTCGTCCGCGGCGTCGCGCGCGGCGTGCTCCACGGCAGCTTCGAGCGTGCCGGAAATCTCGTAGGGCGCGGCGTCGCCGAGCGTCGCCGAAAAGGCGGGCGCCGCCTCGCCGATCAGATACGCCTTGGCGATGCGCGGGAAGAAGCTCTTCAGCGAAGCGATGCCGCCCTGCTTGGGCAATCCGCCGGCGATCCAGTAGATGCGCTGGAAGCTCGAAAGCGCAGGCGCCGAGGCGTCGGCGTTCGTCGCCTTGGAATCGTTGACGAAGAGCACGTTGCCGCGCCGGCCGACCTGCTCCATGCGATGCGCCAGGCCCGGGAAGCTCCTGAGGCCCGCCTGGATCTCGTCGAGCGTAAGCCCGAGCTTGAGGCAGGCCGCCGTCGCCGCGATCGCGTTCTGCGCATTGTGCTGGCCGCGCAAGGAGCCGATCCCCTCCAGCGACACGACCGGCTGCATGCGGCCGCTCCAGGCCTTCACGATGGTCGAGCCCTCCGCGAACATTCCGTCCGCGAGCGCCAGCCGCTTCGAGATGCGGACCACTTCGCGGCCGGCGTGCTCCAGCCGGTCGGCGATCTGCTCGCAGTAGATGTCGTCGACGCCGACAATGGCCGTCTGGCTGCCGGCGACCAGCCGCTCCTTCACGTCGGCGTAG
>JBQCFH010000153.1:0-14819 GCA_051959385.1 Rhizobiaceae bacterium
ACCGCCGTGACCACCGGCGCGTCGTGCTCGGTCATCGTCGGAAGGACCTCCATCAGATCCTTGATCGTATAGTCGAATTTGGCGCGGTCGTTTTTCAGCCGATCGAGAATCGTGACGATCTCGCTCTTCACCTCGTCGATCTTCTCCTCGAGCAGGAAGCGCCGGTCGATCACGATCCGGCAGGAATCCGGCACGGTCGGCGAGGGAAGGCCGGGGCGGAAATCCTCGGTCTGGCCGCCATGGATCGAGTTGATGTTCATGGTCGAGCGCCGCGCCCCTTCGGGGACGACGGGCATCTTCGTCTGTTTGCGGTCGAGCGCTGGGAAGAGCTTTTCCTCGAAGGCATGCAATACCGCGCCCATGTGGCGGACGGCGCTGTCGCCGAGGAAAGGCATGGAACCGTGCGCGATCCGGCCCTTCGTTTCGATCTCGGCCCACCAGACGCCGCGGTGGCCGAGGCAGATGCGGTCCTTGTTGAGCGGTTCGGGAATGATAACGTGATCGACGCGCGGCCTGGAGAAAAGCCCCTGCTTCGCCAGGTAGGCGACCCCGCCGAAACCGCCGGACTCCTCGTCCACCGTGCCCGAGATCTCGATGGCGCCATAAAAGTCGGGCGAGATGTCCAGGAACGCTTCGACCGCGATGATCGAGGCGGCAAGCCCGCCCTTCATGTCGCAGGCGCCGCGTCCGAAGACCTTGCCGTCGCGGACCACGCCGCCGAAAGGATCGACCGTCCAGCCTTCGCCGGCTTCGACCACGTCGATATGCGAGTTGAAATGGACGACCGGGCCGGGGCCGCGGCCCTCCATGCGCGCGACGACGTTCGTGCGCGGATAGCGGTCGGTATCGCCAGGCGTTCCTTCGCCGCGAATGAAACTGACAGCGAAGCCGCGCCGGCGGAGCCGTTCGGCAACGAATTCCGCGCAGGGCGTATAGGCCTCGCCGGGCGGATTGACGGTCGGAAAACGGATGAGGTCGGCGGTGAGCGCGACGAGTTCGTCCACCCGCGCGTCGATGGCTTTTGCAAATCTCTCGATCATGGCGGGCAGGGATGCAGCGGATGCGAGCGCTTGGCAAGAGGGCATGCAATCCCGCGACGGTGAAGTTGCCGCGTCTTTCCCTGCCTGATTGCATCGCAGCGGCCGATTCCTGAACTTTTAGTTGCTAGGACGCGGCCGTCCGTTTTTAATGCGGTCCATTGGGCAGGGTGTGGGGTAACTAAAATGAGGGGATGTATTTTCGCCGTGCTGCTGGCGGCGGCAGCGGTCCTTTGCTGTCAAGGCGCCGGCAGGGCCGAGACCTTGACGGCGGAGGTCGACATTTCAGACCAGACGATGACCGTGTCCGAATACGGACATGTCGTCTATCGCTGGAGGGTTTCCACTGCCAGGCGAGGATACTACACGCCACGCGGCAGCTACCGTCCGGTTCGGCTGAGCCGCATGTGGCGCTCGCGCAAATACCACAATTCGCCGATGCCCCATTCGGTGTTCTTCCACGGCGGCTACGCGATTCACGGAACCTACGAGACGCGCAATCTCGGCCGGCCGGCCTCGCACGGCTGCATCCGGCTGCATCCGCGGGATGCCGCCACTTTCTTCACGATGGTGCAGGAGGCGGGCCCGAGGAACACGCGCATTCTCGTGACGAACTGATTCTCTTTAAGGCCGCGACGCAAACCCTCCCTGGCCCTGCATAAAATGCTGGCGTTGGAACAGCAGGGCATTTTCTTTCCGCCATGTCCCCGATAGGACTGGATTCGGGAGGAATGCCGATGAGCGCAGAGCCGCGCGTGGCCCTGTCACAGCCGATCGCCGACGAGGTGCGCAAGACCACCTGCTACATGTGCGCGTGCCGCTGCGGCATCAACGTCCATCTGAAGGACGGCAAGATCCGCTACATCGAGGGCAATCGCGACCATCCGGTCAATCGCGGCGTGCTCTGCGCCAAGGGCTCGGCCGGCATCATGCAGCACTATGCGCCGGCGCGGCTGCGGGCGCCGCTCTTGCGCACGGGCCCGCGTGGCTCGGGCGAGTTTCGGGAAATTTCCTGGGACGAAGCGCTGGAAACGGCAACCAAATGGCTTGGCGAGGTGCGAGCGCGCGATCCGCGGAAGCTCGCCTTCTTCACCGGGCGCGACCAGTCTCAGTCGCTTACCGGCTTCTGGGCGCAGCAGTTCGGCACGCCCAACTACGCCGCGCATGGCGGCTTCTGCTCGGTGAACATGGCCGCCGCCGGCATCATGACGATCGGCGGCGCCTTCTGGGAGTTCGGCGCGCCGGACTGGGACCGCACCCGGCTCTTCGTCATGTTCGGCGTCGCCGAGGACCATGATTCCAACCCGATCAAGATCGGCATCTCGAAGCTCAAGCAGCGCGGCGCCCGGTTCGTGTCCGTCAACCCGGTCCGCACGGGCTATTCGGCCGTCGCCGACAGCTGGGTCGGCATCCGGCCCGGCACCGACGCGCTCTTCGTGCTGTCGATCGTGCACGTGCTGCTCAAGGCGCGGAAGATCGATCTCGATTACCTCATCCGCTATACGAACGCGCCCTGGCTGGTGATCGACGCGCCGGGGACGGCGGATCATGGCCTTTTCGCCCGCGATGCGGATGACAAGCCGCTTGTCTACAAAACGGTGACCGAGCGCGCCGTCCCAGCCGGCAGCAGTGGCGCGCGCCCGGCGCTATACGGCTCGCTCAGCCTGCCAGACGGCCGCAAGGCTCGGCCGTCCTTCCATCTTCTGGCGGAGAAATATCTCGACCCGAAATACGCGCCGGAAGCGGTCGCTGACGAGACCGGCGTTTCGGCCGCGACGATCCGCGGGCTGGCGGCTGAAATCGCCCGCGTCGCCTTCGACGAGGCGATCGAGATCGACCAGCCCTGGACCGATATCTACGGCGAGCGGCATCAGAGCTTCGTCGGTCGGCCGGTCTCGTTCCATGCCATGCGCGGCATCTCCGCCCATTCCAACGGCTTCCAGACGACGCGCGCCATCCACCTGCTGCAGGTGCTGATCGGCTCGATCGACTGTCCGGGCGGCTTCCGCTTCGAGCCGCCTTATCCGAAGCCGCTGGAAGCCCATCCAACGCCGCACGGAAGGGCCGAGCATTTCGGCTCCAACAAGCCGCTTTCGGGACCGCATCTCGGCTTCCCGCGCGGGCCCGAGGACCTGCTGATCGACGAGGAGGGGAACCCCTCGCGCATCGACAAGGCGTTCTCCTGGGATGCGCCGATCGCGGCGCACGGCATGATGCACATGGTCATCGCCAACGCGCATGCCGGCGATCCGTATCCGATCGACGTCCTCTTCCTGTACATGGCCAACATGGCCTGGAACTCGTCCATGAACACGGCCGGCACCATGAAGATGCTGACCGACAGGGACGAGAAAACCGGCGAATATCGCATCCCGAAGATCATCTATTCGGACGCCTACGATTCGGAGATGGTCGCCTATGCCGACCTGATCCTGCCGGACACGACCTATCTCGAGCGCTACGATTGCATTTCGCTGCTCGACCGGCCGATCTCGGAGCCGGACGCCGTGCAGGACGCCATACGCTGGCCGGTGATCGAACCGGACCGCGACGTGCGCGGCTTCCAGTCCGTTATGCTCGATCTCGGCGCGCGGCTGGCCCTGCCGGGCTTCGTCGGTCCGCGCGGCGTGCCCCTCTACAAGGACTATGCCGACTATATCGTCCGCCACGAGCGCCGTCCCGGCGTCGGTCCGCTTGCCGGTTTCCGCGGGCGCGAGGGCGATCGCACGGGCCGTGGCTCCGCCAATCCCAATCAGTTGAAGCGCTATATCGAGAACGGCTCCTTCTTTTCCGCGCACATCCCGCTCGAAGCGCAGTTCTTCAAGCACGCCAACCAGGCCTATCAGGACTTTGCCGTGAAGATGGGTTTCTTCGACACGCCGAAGCCCGTGATCTTCCAGCTCTATTCCGAGCCGCTGCAGAAATTCCGCCTGGCGGCGGAGGGGCTGCGCGAGCCGGCGGCGCCGGAGAGCCACAGGCAGCGCATCAGGGCCTCGTTCGATCCGCTGCCGGACTGGTATCGTCCGCTTGAGGAGGAGGAGGAGGCGGTCGACCGCCAGGAATTCCCCTATCACGCCATCTCGCAGCGGCCGATGGCGATGTACCATTCCTGGGGTTCCATGAACGCCTGGCTGCGGCAGATTCACACGAAGAACCCGCTCTATGTGCCTGGAAAAATTTGCGACGAGCATGGGCTGAAGAGCGGCGACTGGGCCTGGCTGATCTCGCGGCACGGCCGCATCAAGGTGGAGATCCAGCGCACGGACGCCGTCAACGACGGCACCATCTGGACGTGGAACGCCATCGGCAAGCGCAAGGGCGCCTGGGCGCTCGACAAGGACGCGCCGGAAGGCACGAAGGGTTTTCTGCTCAACCACCTGATCCATGAGCTTTTGCCGCCGAAAGGCGACGGCATGCGCTGGTCGAACTCAGATCCGGTCACGGGTCAGGCCGCCTGGTACGATCTGAGGGTGCGTATCGAAAAGGCCGAGCCGTCGTTGGAGGCCGAACCGAACTTTCCGGCGATCCGGCGGCCCGTCGATTTGCCCGAACCGCCGGACGAACTGCGCTACGGCCAGGAGTGGGCGAAGTGATTAGCCTTCCAGTCCGCGGATTTGCCGTCCTGCCCCCTCTCCGTCGGCGCTGTGCGCCGCCACCTCTCCCCCACTTCGTGGTGGAGAGGACGGGAGCGAGGCCGGCCGCCCGTCCTCTCCACCCGGAACGGGGGGAGAGGTGGTTTGCGAAGCAAACCGGAGTGGGGGGAGATCTCTACAAGCGCATCGGCTGGAGGTCGACGTTCCAATGACCTCCCTTCCGTCCCTTCCGACACCAAAAAAACTCGGCCTCGTCATCGATCTCGACATCTGCGTCGGCTGCCACGCCTGCGTGGTGAACTGCAAGGAATGGAATCCCGGCGGCTACGGCTCGGCCCTCTCCGACCAGGACCCTTACGGCGCCGAGGTTTCGGGCGCGTGGCTGAACCGTATCCATACGTTCGAGGTGACGCCCGAGGGCGGCGAAATCGTCGGGCAGGCGGGCGAGGCGCGCATCGTGCATTTCCCGAAATCCTGCCTGCACTGCGAGGACGCGCCGTGCGTGACGGTTTGCCCGACCGGCGCATCCTACAAGCGCGCCGAAGACGGCATCGTGCTGGTGGACGAAGAGAAGTGCATCGGCTGCGGGCTATGCGCCTGGGCCTGCCCCTACGGCGCGCGCGAAATGGACCTCGCCGCTGGCGTCATGAAGAAGTGCACGCTCTGCATCGACCGCATCTACAACGAGACCTTCGAGGAGGTCGATCGCATCCCCGCCTGCGTCCGCACATGCCCGGCCAATGCGCGCCATTTCGGCGATCTGGCCGACCCGAATTCGGCCGTGTCGATCATGGTCGCCGAGCGCGGCGGCATGGACCTCATGCCGGAGCAGGGAACGAGGCCGGTGAACAAATACCTGCCGCCGAGGCCGCGCAAGCCGCTCTCGGAAAGCGCAGCGATGCTGCCCGGCGCCGAGGACACCGCGGGTGCGAAAGGCTTTTTCGCCTGGCTCGACGGCATGCTGGACCGGATCTGAAGCCATGCATCCCGCCCGCTCGATCATCTTCTTCACCACGGCCTCGGGGCTCGGCTACGGGCTGGCCGCGATGCTCGGGATGGGCGTGCTCGATCCGGCCGCACCCGCGACCGGCGTCGCCTATCTTCTGGCGCTGGCCCTGATAGCCGCCGGCCTCCTGTCGTCGACGCTCCATCTCGGCAATCCGCAGCGCGCCTGGCGGGCGCTCACGCAATGGCGGTCGAGCTGGCTGTCTCGCGAGGGCGCGATGGCGCTCCTGACTTTCATCCCGCTCGTCATCTCGACCTGGGCGGTGCTTTTCGAGCGTTCCTATCTGCCGCTGCCGGGCGTCATCGGCGCGATCCTCTGCGCGATCACCGTCTATTGCACGGCGATGATTTACGCCTCGCTGAGATCGGTGCAGGCGTGGAACACGCGGCTGACGCCGATCTGCTATTTCCTTTTCGCCGCGGCCGGCGGCGCGACGCTCGCCACCTTTTTCGCGCTATGCGGCGTGGGCGCCGTGCGCCCGCTGGCCTGCACGGCGATCGTGCTGATCGCGGCGGCCTGGATCGCCAAGCTGCGCTGGCGTGATCGCCTCGCGGCGGCGAAACCTGTGTCGACCCCGGAAAGCGCCACCGGGCTCGGCTTCATCGGGAAAGTGGCGCTTCTCGAGCGTCCGCACCAGACCGAGAATTATCTGACCCGTGAGATGGGTTACCGGATCGCGCGCAAGCACGCGGCCAAGCTGGCGCGCATCGCTCTCGGCCTTGGCGGCGTCGTGCCGGTCCTGCTCTTGATCGGGATCCTGGTCGCGGGGCAGGGGGCGCTGTCGATCGTTGCTGCCATCTTTGCCGTGATCGGCTTCGTGTGCGGCATTCTTGTCGAGCGCTGGCTCTTTTTCGCCGAGGCCCGGCACGCGGTCATGAACTATTACGGGCAGTAGCGGCCCTTTTCCGCCTCTTCCGTCGACGCCCATTCATTTCCCAGCGCTTGTGAAACCACATCCACTGGCCGGGCGTCTCGCGCACCCAGCCCTCCACCACATCGTTGAGAAGTTGCGTCGTGCGCTGGACGTCGATCGCGCCGGAGCCGCTGCGCGGCAGGTCGAGCTTTTCGTGAAGCTCGAGGCGGAAGCGGTTGCCGGGCAGCCTTATGCAATGGGCCGGATAGATGTCGCAGTCGAAATGCCGCGCAAGCCTCGCGACA
The DNA here is from genome assembly GCA_051959385.1 of Rhizobiaceae bacterium. Classification (GTDB taxonomy): domain Bacteria; phylum Pseudomonadota; class Alphaproteobacteria; order Rhizobiales; family Rhizobiaceae; genus Mesorhizobium_L. The sequence goes on from JBQCFH010000153.1 coordinate 6,795, forward strand.
AGCGGACTGGTCTCGCAAGGCCTGTCGAAGAAGGTGGTCGGGACGCCGCCGTTGAACTTCTGGTCGACCAGCACGCCGATATTGCCGCCGGCTTCCAGCACCCGTGACAGCGCGAAAACGACGCCGGGTGCCGAGGCCAGCATCCGGCCCATGGCCGAATGGCGCGTCGAGAATACGTAATCGGCGATGTAGGGGTTGTTCGGCGGGCGGAACATCACCGCCAGGTCGAGATCGAAGGAGGCCGCCGCGACCGGCAGCAGCTCGAAATTGCCGAGATGGCCGGTGAAGAGGATATGCGGCTTCTTCTCGTCCCGGATGCGCAGGAAGCGCTCGGCTCCTACCACCTCCACGCGGCTTGGCCTGGCGGAATTCGGATCGAAATCGAAAAGCTGTTCGAGGAAAATGTATTCCGCGCCGAGCCGGGCCATGTTCTCCCACATGTCGAGCGCGATCTCGCGACGCCTGTTCTGGTCCAGTTCGGGATAGGCATGGCGGAGATTGTCCAGGGCTATCCTGTGCCGGCCGCTGAGCGGCCCGAGCCGGCGCGCGACGCTTGCCGCGAAATTCATGGCCTTGTCCGGCGGCAGCTTGCGGAGCAGCCACAGTATGGTCATAGCGGCGCGCGCGATCAGCCAATAGTTGATCCGCTTCAAACGCCGCGATGCGCGGTAGAGCAATCTCCGCATCAGCCGACGCGCAGCACGATCTTGCCGAAAACTTCGCGGCTCTCCATGCGCTTCAGCGCCTCGCCGATGCCGTCGAAATCGACCTCCGTGTCGATCACGGGGTGGACGAGCCCGGCGGCCATCTTCTGCATGGCGTTCGCCATGTTCTCCATGCGGCAGCCGAAGGAGCCGAACACCTTGAGCTGCTGCTGGAAGAGCTGCATGAGGTTCATCTGAGTCGAGACGCCGGAGGTCGAGCCGCAGGTGACAAGCCGCCCGCCGCGCTTCAGCGACAGCATGGAGCCGGCCCAGGTGTCGGCGCCGACATGCTCGAAAACGACGTCGACGCCCTTCTTTTTCGTTATCTTGCGCACCGCGCCCTCGAAACGGTCCTCGCGGTAGTTGATGACGTGATCGGCGCCGAGCGCCTTCGCCTTTTCGATCTTCTCGGCCGAACCGACCGTCGTGACGACCGTGCAGCCCATCTTCTTCGCAAGCTGGATGGCGGCTGAGCCGATGCCGGAGCCGCCGGCGTGGACGAGAATGGTCTCGCCCGGTTCCAGCCTGGCGTTGTCGAAGAGCATGTGCTCGACCGTGCCGAAGGTCACCGGCGCGACCGCCGCGCCGATTTCGTCGACGCCCGGAGGAGCCGGCACCAGCAGCCTTGCCGGCAGGTTGATCTTCTCCTGGGCGAAGCCGTCCAGATGGAAGCCGTGCACGCCTGCTACATGCTCGCAGAGATTGTCCTGCCCCTCGCGGCAGGGGCGGCACAGCCCGCAGGTGCGGGCGCCGTAGATCGAGACGAGCTGGCCCGGGAGCACGTTCGCCACGCCGGGGCCGATCGCTTCGACCACGCCCGATGCCTCCGCGCCGATGGTGAGCGGCATCTTGCGCTTGGCGAAGGCCATGCCGCGCCAGCCCCAGACGTCGATGTGGTTGAGCGCCACCGCCTTGATGCGGACGGTCGCCTCGCCGGCGGCCGGTTCGGCGGGCGGTTCGATATTGACCGTCTCCAGGCGGCGGTCGGCAATCAGCTGAAGAGCGCGCATCAAGCACCCCCCTCTGGCCTGCCGGCCATCTCCCCCTCAAGGGGGGAGATCAGAGGCGGCATGCTTCGGCGCTCGTCCTGTAAGGTAGGTGGTTGGCCACGCGGGCCGATGACGGCGCAATCTCCCCCCCTGAGGGGGAGATGGCCGGCAGGCCAGAGGGGGGTGGAAGAAATCAAGGCGCCCATAAAGGGTGCGCTTAAATGGGTTCGCGCGCCATGACAAGGCAGGCGTTCTGGCCGCCGAAGCCGAAGGAGTTGGAAAGGACCGTCCTTACGTCCGCCGACCGCTTTACGTTCGGGACCACGTCGAGGTCGATCGCCGGATCGGGAATGTCGTAGTTGATCGTGGGCGGAATGACGCCTTCCCGCATGGTGAGCAACGAGAAGGCCGCCTCGACGGCGCCCGCGGCGGAAAGCGTATGTCCGATCATGGACTTGTTGGAAGAGATGGGGATCGAGCGCATGCGCTCGCCGAATACCGTCGACAGCGACAGATGCTCCATCTTGTCGTTCTCCGGCGTCGAGGTGCCGTGCGCGTTGACGTAGTCGATGCCGCTCTCGTCGAGGCCGGAATCGGCAAGCGCGGCGCGCACCGCCGCAATCGCCGGCGAGCCGTCCGGCTTGGAGCGGGTCCGGTGGAAATCGTCGGCCTTTTCGCCGCAGCCCTTCAGCACGCCAAGAATTTCAGCGCCGCGCGCCCTGGCGCTTTCCAGCGATTCGAGCACGAGCGCCGCCGATCCTTCCGAAAGGACGAAGCCGTCGCGATCCTTGGAGAAGGGCCGCGACGCTTTCTGCGGCGCGTCGTTATGCATGGAGAGCGCCGAGAGAAGCGAAAAGCGGATGAGCGCCTCGGCGGTGGTCGATCCGTCCGCCCCGATCGACAAGGCCCGGTCGGCTTCGCCGCGCCGGATCGCCTCGACGCCGAGCTGGATCGCCGTTGCCCCGGATGCACAGGCGGTGGAGAGCGTGATCGGCAGGCCTTTCGTGCCGAAGCGGTCGGCCAGGCGGTCGGCGATCGCGCCGAACTGCGTCGTCTCGTAGTAAGCTTTCGCTGCGGGGTTCGCCGCTGCCGCCATCAAGCGCCTGTACCCGGCGCCGTCTGAAGACATCTTGAACAGGTCGAAACGGTCGCGCCAGCTGAGTTCCACGGGCGGCGCGGCCAGGAAGAGCGGACCGCCGAAATCGCCGTCGGCCAGACCGGCTTCGCCGAGCGCCTCGATCGCGCTCGTCTCGGCAAGCTCGTAGGTGAGGGCGCTCGGCCCCTTGTCGCTCGATCGCAGGAAGTCGACCGTCCCGCCGATACGCGTCTTCAGCTCATCCGTAGGGAAACGGCGGATCGCATGGATGCCCGACCGGCCGGCGGTGAGCGCATCCCAATTGTCCTTCTTGCCGACGCCGAGCGAAGTGATGACTCCGATGCCGGTCACCACTACGATCGGCCGGCCGAGATGATCCGTCGTTTTCGACATCGCCAGTCCTTTCCGTCAAGCCGCGGTAACGAGCGCCATGCCCTCGAAATGGTTGGAGCCTACGGCCGTTGCAAGCACGGACTGCCCGTTGCCCTTAAAGGCCTGCTCGCTCGGATCGAACGGCGGGTAAGGCTGTTCGTGCGCCACGGCGAGCGCCGCCAGCGCGACGGCGAAGGGAAACTGCGCCTCTTTCAGATGCCCCGTCAGCGTGGTCATGCCGCGCAGGACGAACCGATCCCCCAATGCCTTCTTTTCCGCCGCTGTCGCCTCATGCGCGCCGGATGCCGCGGAAATGGCAAGCCGCTCGTCGTCCGCGCCGGAAAGCCCTGAAGCCATCTCGCGCAGCTTCGCTTCGAGCGCTCCGTCCGATCGGCGAACGCGGTCCGAGACCAGCGTCTCGATCCGTGCATAGATCCAGGCGCCGCGCTTTTCGGCATGCTCGCGCGATTCCAGCACGAGAAAAGCGCCGCCGGACCCGGTGAAGATGCCGCCCCCCTGCGACGCATCGCGGTTCCACACGGGCTGCCACGGTCCGGACTGCAACCGGCCGCCGAGCACGTAGGCAAGCAGCATGTCGGGGTGGTCGGTCTGGAACGCGGCGCCGACGAGCGCGTGCGTCGACTGGCCGGAGCGGATGCGCGCGGCGGCGGTCTCGATGGCCGCGACGCCCGCGCCTTCCTCGCCCATGAAGGTGCGGGAGGAGCCGGTGACCTTGTGCACGATCGAAATGTTGCCGGCGAGCAGGTTGGACAACTGCGCCAGGAAAAGCGTCGGCCGCAGGTCGGTCATCAGCTTCTGGTTCAACAGCACCCGGCGATCGTTGGTTTCGAGCGATGCGGCGAGGATGGCCTCGTCCACTTCCTGATCGCGCTCGCCGCCGCCGGCCGCGACGACCATGTCCATCGTCGCGCAGAGCGATTCGTCGGCTTTCATGCCGGCATCGTCGAGCGCCAAGCCCGCGACATAGGTGCCGAGCCGCTGCCATGTCTCCATCTGCCGCTGGTCGCCGCGCTTGGCGATCTGCAGGTTCCAGTCGATCTCCGGCAACGGGTGGATGGTGAATGGAGCGAAACGCTCGCTGTCGATGACCGGCGAGGGGACAGCCGCCGTCATCTTCTTCCAATGGACCTCGTTTCCTTCGCCGAGGGAAGAAACAAGGCCAATGCCGGTGATGACGACGTCGCGCGGAGACATGGAATTGCTGTGGCCGGATGAGCCGCGGCGGCTTACGCCGTCTTCGCCTTGGCCGCCACCAGTTCGTCGATCTTGGCGCAAAGGTTCTTCATGACGAAATACTGCTCCGTCGATACCTTGCCGTCATTGACCTCCTGGGTCCACTTCTCGAGCGGGACCTTGATGCCGAATTCCTTGTCGATGGCGAACACGATGTCGAGGAAATCGAGGCTGTCGATGCCGAGATCGTCGATCGTGTGGCTCTCGGGCGTGATGCTGTCGCGGTCGATCTCGCTCGTGTCGGCGATGATATCCGCGACCTTGTCGAATGTGGATGCCACGTCTGTTTCCTCAATTGCGCATTTGCTTCGCGTCGGATGCGCTCTCTAATCGGTTTTTTCAGGCAGGAAAAGGGCCGTGCCGGAACAGGCGCCCGGGCGTCGGTGTCGTTTGCCGGTCCGGCTCACGGCTCCGGCGCCGCGTCGTAGACATACGCGTGGTCGTCCGGGATATCAAACCAGGCGATCTGGTCTTCCAGCATGAAATCGATGGTATGGACGACGACCGTACCGTCGGTGACCAGCGCCAGATTGTAGTTCGGCGCGATCGGGCCGTAGCCGAAACGGCGGCGCTCGCCCAGTTCCGGCCAGAGCGGATGGTTGGTGGAGCGCGGCGCCGAAAAAGGAATGCCTTCCAGTGCGCCGGACAGCGAATAGTGGGTGTGGCCGAAGAAGATGTGACGCACGACATCCCGGTATTCACGCAAGATGCCGCGCAGCGCCTCGCCGTCTGCAAGGCTGAGCACGTCCGCCGCCCAGATGCCGACCGGCATCGGATTGTGGTGCATGAAGAGCAGCACGGGCATGGCGTCCCGTCTTGCCTGGCGCAGCCTGTCCGATAGCCAGGCCTGGCGCTTGTCGCACAATCGGCCGACATGGGTGCCGCCTTCGCACGTATCGAGCATGATCAGGCGATAGCCGCCGGCATCCACGACCTGCTGGATAAAGCCGTTCTCGTCGGCGCGATGATCCGGGAACGATGCACGGAAGCGGCCGCGATGATCGTGGTTGCCGAGGAGCAGATGGACCTTGAGCGGACTGGCCGCGAGCAACTCCCGCAGGCGCTCGTAGGAGGCCGTGCGTCCGTCATGCGTCAGGTCGCCGGTCAGGACGATGGCGTCGGCATCGGAGAAGTGCTTCTCGACATGCGAGAGGCAGCGCCGGAACTGTTCGACCGGGTCGGATCCGCCGATCGGCTGATCGTGGATATGCACATCGGACAAATGTACGAGCTTCATGGCGAGGATCGCGTCTGTTCGCGGAACGAGCCGGTTGCGTCGTTCAGTCGCCGGCCACGAAGAAGGCCCAGCGGCCCTGCGGCGTGATGCCGACGCGATAGAACACGTAGGCGTCGAAGGTCTTCATGTCCTCGTAATCGCCGGCGGTGACGATCTTGAAGAGCTCGACGCGCTGGCGTGCGTTGAGGCGCGAAAGCGGGATCGCGTAGAAATAAGGCCAGACATAGGCTTCGTCCGGCTTCCCGACATTGACATGCACATAGCCGGTCTCGAGCAGCATCTCGAGGATGGCGAGGATCTCCTGGCCGTCCGTGTCGCCGGAAAGATCGTGCAGGAACTTGATCGGATCGCCTTCGATTTCCGTCAGTGACAATTGCGTCTGATTCGGGCCCGTCCCGATCAGCGGGCGAAGCTTTTCGATGTCGCCGGTCTTGCAGGCTTCGATGATCTTATCGTGCATCTCGCGCACGGCGGGCGGCAGCTTGCTCAGATCGTAGGAGACTTCCGGCAGCGGTGCATTCGGATCGATCTGCGGCCGGACCGAGTCCGGAGCCTGCTGTTCGTCCGGTTCGGCCTGGTCGGGCTGGCTGTCGTTCGTATCCGGAGCGGCGTCCGGCGGCGCGGCTTGCGTGTCGTTGTCTGAATCCGTTTCCGTTTGCCCCTGGGTTGCGGCGGGCGTCTGGTTCGAATGCAGGTCGCTGAGCGCCCATGCCGGCGCCGGTGCGATCAGCCATGTGCAGAAGAATGCCAGCGCAATGGCCGGAACCCGTGCGCTTCGATGCAACGGACTGAGTATCGGCATCACTGTCCTGCCTGTTTGCTGTCGCGAACGGCCGCTCCGGCCCGCGCGCTCCTCCGGGAGCGAATCCTGCGTCACTAAGAGGACAGGTTCAGCGGACAGTCAATGCCGTACGAGGCGCGGCTCGAACTCGCCGGCGATGACGCGCTCGCGCATCCGGTCGAGGAGGGCGAGAGCGGCATGCTCGCCGCCCGACCGCAGGAGTTCGGCGAATGCCGTGGAAAGCGCCGCTTCGGCCAGGATTTCCGGCTCGATCCCGGCCGAGATGCCCTCCGCCCAAGCCTCGCTCTGGCCCTCCAACGCCGTCAGCCTCTTTTCTTCTCGTATCAGTGCGTCGATGTCGCTGACGCTCCGTTCCATCTCGCGCGTCCACCCTCTAGAGCGCGCCGGATTCGCTCGAATCCGACTCCACTCTTTAATGTCCCGTTAAGTGTTCTAGCACAGTTAAAATGCGACGCATCCCGCCATTGCCAAAAAAGTTAACCGATCCCTAATTTCCGAACCGATTGGCGGTGCCGCGGCTGAGTTCCTCGCCTTCCTTCATGTAGCGCTGGATGGCCTCGGTCGCGGAGGAGGTGCAGGTGTGATAGATGTCGCTATAGGTACGATAGCCGCGATTGAAGCTTGCCACGAGTTGCGCGCGCCGGTCCGGACCGGGGTTCTCGGTAATGAGCAGCGCGTCCATGGCTTCCCGCCACTGGTCCCCCTTCTCGCCGCACAAATTGCGCAGGTATTGAAGCGAGCCGAGAATCTCCGCGAGCCTGACCAGATTGCTTTCGTAGGGCGCCTCGACCGCATGAGCGGATATGGAGGAGGCGCCGATCGCCGCCGCCAGAAGGAATCGGATAAGAGCCGCCCGCGTCATGCCTCTCTTGTGGGGGACGAAAAGGGCGACGGCAAGGCTCATGCCCAGCTTTCCAGCTTCTTTACAGTTCGAGAAGCCGGCGGGCGATTTCCAGCGTCGAGAAGGTGACCGGCAGGGTCTCCATCTCCTCGATATCGTACCACCCGACGCTTGCCGCGTCGTCCGATGCGGCCGCCTCGCCCGCCACATAGGCGCCGGTGAAGACGTGCAGCCGAAAAATGGGATCGCCGGGTCTGCCGTCGCCGCCGAGATCCATCACCTCGATCAGGCGCAGGCTTCCAACTTCGAGGCCGGTTTCCTCCAAAAGCTCCCGCCGCGCCGCCTCCTCGGGCGTCTCGCCGGCTTCGAGCCGCCCTCCGGGGAAGGCGAATCGGCCCTGCGCCGGCGCGCGCCCGCGCTGGACCAGCAGAAAGCGATGATCGCGCCGCAGCGCGACGGAGGCCGCCAGGATGACATGATCCGCCATGCAGCCAAGATTTGGGATCGTCCCGGGGCCGTCAACCGCGCTGTTGCGACGCACGCCGAACGTTTCTACCTACGGCCGCAGGAGAAGCTGAACCATGTGCGGACGATTCGCCCTGACGCTGACGCCCGAAGAAGTGCAAGCCTTCTTCGCGCTCGTCGAACTCGAGGATTTTCCTCCGCGCTACAACATCGCGCCGACGCAGCCGATCCTCATGGTGATGTCCGGCGAGGGCCGGACCGAGCC
>JBQCFH010000154.1:0-5606 GCA_051959385.1 Rhizobiaceae bacterium
ATGGTAGCGGAGGAGGGACTCGAACCCCCGACACAAGGATTATGATTCCTCTGCTCTAACCGACTGAGCTACTCCGCCCCGCGGCCGATTTCGCCAAACACGGCTGGGAAGCCGGCGCGGACCTCGGCAAGGACGCGCGGATATAAGGTGGCCGTGCCGACCCTGTCAAGGACGGGGAGCCGCGCATTTCGCGGACGCCAGCGGCAGTCTTGCCGCCTCGCTGCTCGCGCCGCATGCGGGCGGCAAACGGTCCCTACAAGAGCGCCGAAGTGCGTTAAGTGCGGCCATTTTGCCGGGCTTACAGGGCCTCAAGCCTGCGAAACGCCGCCGTGCCGGGGTTGAGTTCGGCGTTTCGCGCCGATATGTGTCTCGCATCGACTTTCGGGTATCCAGTTCATGAAGCCGCGCATCGCCGTCCTTGGTTGCGGATATTGGGGATCGAACCACATCCGCACGCTCAAATCGCTTGGCGTGCTCCATGCAGTATCCGATGCGAACCGTCCCCGCGCGGAGGGTTTCGCCAGCGAGCAGGACTGCCTCGCCATCGATCCCGACGAACTCTATCGCCGCGACGACGTCGACGCGATCGTCATGGCGCTGCCGCCGCAGTTCCATGCCGATTGCGCGATCCGCGCGGTGCGGCACGGCAAGGACGTCCTCGTGGAAAAGCCGATCGCGCTGACCGTTGCCGACGCCGAACGTTCGGTGAAGGCGGCGCGCGAGGCCGGCCGCATCTTCATGGTCGGGCATGTGCTGCGCTTCCACCACGCCTTCGAGAAGCTGAAGGAACTGATCGACGAAGGCGAACTCGGCCAGGTGAAATACATCCACTCGCACCGGCTCGGGCTCGGCAAGTTCCACACCGAGAACGACGCGCTCTGGGACCTCGCGCCGCACGATCTCTCGATGATCCTCGCCATCACCGGCGCCGCGCCGCTTGAGATACGCGGGGAGGGGGCAGCGCTCCTCGACCATCTGAGCGACTTCGCGCATCTCCACATGCGCTTTCCGAACGATTTGCGCAGCCATCTCTTCACCTCCCGGCTCAATCCGTATCGCGAGCGGCGGCTCACCGTCGTCGGCACCAGGGCCATGGCCGTGTTCGATGACGTCGAGCCATGGGAGCGCAAGCTCGCCGTTTATCGGCACGCCGTCTGGCAGGACAGCGGGCAGTGGGCCTTCACCGCCAACGAGCCTTCCTATGTCGAAGTCGAGGAAGGCATGCCGCTGACGCGCGAGCTGGAGCACTTCCTCCGCTGCCTGGAAACGCGCGAGGAGCCGAGGACCGATGGCGAGGAGGCGATCCTCGTCCTCAAGATCCTGACCGCGGGCACGGTGACCCACGACACGCGCTTCGTGCCGGAGCAGAAAGTCTCGATCGGCTGAAGTGTCGTCGTTCCGCCTGGGCGGACGCCGCAAATTTTGTGAAATTTGTAACGGGAACCATCCTCCGCATGTGCCGTTTGGGGAGGCCGCGTCTGCGATGCGGCGTTCCTGAAGTTTCATCCGAGGACAGAGTTCAGCCCATGCTCCAAGCATCTTTCCGCCGGCCCGTCGTGATCCTGGCCGGCCTCGGTCATGCTCGCCAGATCACCAGCGCCGCGGAAGCACTCGCCTTTCTCGAGCAATATCCGGCAAGGCTGCGCGACGAGGCCTATTACGCGACCCACGAGGCCTGCCGCGACGGCCTGACCGGCGCGGCGGCGGCGGAAGAGGCCTATGACGTCTTTTCAGCCTTCGCGCATCGGAGCGGCATATTGCTGGACGAGCCGGTAGACGGACTTTCGCCGCAAGGAGACGAGTTCAGGCATGCCGCCTGACGGAAATTTACAACCGACATAGTCCGGAGAAGAGGGCTCAGGCGTGCGCGTGGTGTGCGCCGAGCCTGGAAAGCATGGCCTCGGCCTCGGCCCCGCGATGCGCGCGTTCGATGAAGCCGCCGCCGAGCACGCGCGCCTGGTCGCCCTCGTCCGAATAGAGCGCACAGGCCTGCCCCGGTGCGACGCCGCTTTCGCCGTCGACCAGTTCCACCCAGACCGAACCGCCGGACCGCGTCAGTATGGCCGGGCGCGGCGGACGCGTGGAGCGCACCTTGGCGAACAACTCGACGCCTTCGGCCGGGATGTCCTCGAGCGGCATGTCGCCCAGCCAGTTCACCTGGCGCAAGAGCAGGCTGTGCGTCTCCAGCGCTTCGCGCGGGCCCACAATGACGCGCGAGCGCTCGGCGTCGAGATGGACGACGTAGAGCGGCTCGCCAGCGGCGACGCCGATGCCGCGTCGCTGCCCGACCGTGTAGCGCAATATGCCTTCATGGCGGCCGAGCACGCGTCCGTCGATATGGACGATCTCGCCGGGAGAGGCGGCGCCGGGCTTCAGCCGGGCGATTATGTCGGAATACTTGCCCTGCGGCACGAAGCAGATGTCCTGGCTGTCCTGCTTGGCGGCGACGGCCAGCCCCATCTCCGCCGCGATGCGGCGCACCTCGGGCTTGGGAAGGCCGCCCAGCGGAAAGCGCAGATAGTCGATCTGTTCCTGCGTGGTGGCGAAGAGGAAGTAGCTCTGGTCGCGCTCGGCATCGAGCGGCCGATAGAGCGCCCTGTGACCGTTTCCGCCCGGAGCGGAGCGGATGTAGTGGCCGGTGGCGAGAGCGTCGGCGCCGAGTTCGCGCGCGGTTTCGAGCAGGTCAGCGAACTTGACCGTCTGGTTGCAGGAAACACAGGGGATTGGCGTCTCGCCGGAAACATAGCTCTCGGCGAACGGGTCGATCACGGCCTTGCGGAAGCGCTCCTCGTAATTCAGCACGTAATGCGGGAAGCCGAGCGTCTCGGCAACGCGGCGGGCGTCGTCGATATCCTGGCCGGCGCAGCAGGAACCGGCGCGATGCGTGGCGGCGCCGTGGTCATAGAGCTGAAGCGTGACGCCGACGACGTCGTAGCCTTCCTTCTTCAGAAGGCCGGCGACGACCGAGGAATCCACGCCGCCGGACATCGCCACGACAACGCGCGTTTCTTCCGGGCGTCCCGGCAGGTCGAGGCTGTTCATGTCAGGTGCGTTCCAAGGCGCGTTAACAGCGGCTACATGCCAACCAGCCCAATATAGGTCAAGGGCCGGCGGCGCGCCATACGCGCCGCTTCGGCGCCCGTTCCGCCCGGCCGCGAAGGCCGCGCCGCAATCGTTAGAATGTATCGTTTCCGGCTAACGCCCGATTCACCAAGCTTACCGGTGCATTACCTTTTGTTTAGGCAATTTTTAAAGCTGTGGCAGTAAGGTGTCCGACGATTGGTTCTTTGATTTTTGTAGAGAGTACGGATGACCGATCTCGTTAGGCCGCGCGTCAAGTACGTCATAGGGCCCGATGGCAGCCCGCTTACCATAGCGGACCTGCCGCCATCCAACACCCGCCGCTGGGTCATCCGGCGCAAGGCCGAAGTGGTGGCCGCCGTGCGCGGCGGCCTGCTCAGCCTCGAGGAGGCCTGCCAGCGCTACAAGCTGACGACAGAGGAGTTCCTGTCCTGGCAGGCGTCGATCGACGAATACGGGCTTGCGGGCTTGAGAACTACGCGGATTCAGCAATATCGGCACTGACAAGGCTGCTCGGCGGCCGGCAATAGGCAGTCGGCAGATCGGCAATCGGAATTGGAAATAGAAGCGGGTCACACCACCAGGCACTTGCGAGCGGAGGTGCCTCGTTCACCTCCGCCTGTCTAATGCTGGCGGTTTTTCCGACTGCCGACTGCCGACTTCCGATCTGCCTATTGCCGCCCGCCCCGCAGCGCCGATCTGCCGCTCTTCAGCCCGTCATCGCGCGGCCGCCGTCGCCGTCGCGCGCCTTGGCGTCGCGCGTCTCCAGCATCTCGGCCTTGGAAAGCTCGAGTTCGGCCTCGGCGAGCGCCGTCTCGGCGCCTTCGCGCTGCTCGGCCAGGTCGGCCTGCGAGTTCCTCAGATTGTCGCGGCGCTGGCGCGCTGCCTTGGCGAAGGTCGGGTAGGCAAAATGGTTCACGTCGGTGATCCCGGCCTTCTTCTCCTCGGCCGCGATCTGCACATCGAGTTCGTTGGCCATCCGCTCGAATTCGGCGATCATCATGTCAAGTTGCAGGAGCTGCCGACGCTTCTCGTTCACCTGAAACTGTTTCAGCCGAACGAGGTTCTCACGTGATTTCATGCCATCATACTCCCGAAACGCGAACGCCTGGTCCCCAGAAGCCCTGGGCGATACCCCTCGCACCTTCACCCCGCGCCGAAAACGTTGCGCGGCGGCGATTCCTGCCCGGAAACAAATTCCTAAGCTTTTGCGCCGACGGTAACCATTCGTTTACGGGCATTGTTAATCATACGGGGCAGGACTTAAGGGCCGGTAAAAATTCACAGTGGGCCGACAAATCCCCACAAGTCGAGTCAGTTGAATCACTTAGCGTGGTTTATTGAAGTTCGATTCCAGGATTTTCCGCTGCGATTCCTCAAGGGATTCAATTGCGTGCCTACGAGTGTTGGACAGATCGTTAGCGCTTGCCAAGCCGAATTATATTTTGTTAACCATTCAGTGGCAGCCTGCGATTCACGTGCTGACTGCTGCGGTTCAGGATCGGGCGCACCCGGCCCGGGGTTGGGCGAACCCGGCTGGCGGCAGAAAAGGGGACCTAAATGCGCGTTCTGCTGATTGAAGACGACAGTGCGACCGCACAGAGCATCGAGCTGATGCTCAAATCGGAGAGCTTCAACGTCTACACGACCGATCTCGGCGAGGAGGGTGTCGACCTCGGCAAGCTCTACGATTACGACATCATCCTGCTCGACCTGAACCTTCCGGACATGTCGGGCTACGAGGTCCTCAGGACGCTTCGCCTGTCGAAGGTGAAGACGCCGATCCTCATCCTCTCCGGCATGGCGGGAATCGAGGACAAGGTCAGGGGCCTCGGCTTCGGCGCCGACGACTACATGACCAAGCCGTTCCACAAGGACGAGTTGGTGGCGCGCATCCATGCCATCGTCCGCCGCTCGAAGGGCCATGCGCAGTCGGTCATCACTACTGGCGACCTGGTGGTCAATCTGGACGCAAAGACCGTGGAGGTCGGCGGCCAGCGCGTGCACCTGACCGGCAAGGAATACCAGATGCTGGAGCTGCTCTCGCTGCGCAAGGGCACGACACTCACCAAGGAAATGTTCCTCAACCATCTCTACGGCGGCATGGATGAGCCGGAACTGAAGATCATCGACGTGTTCATCTGCAAGCTTCGCAAGAAGCTCGACGCCGCGTCGGGCGGGCAGAACTACATCGAGACGGTCTGGGGCCGCGGCTACGTGCTGCGCGAGCCCGAGGAAATCAGGGAAAGCGCCTAAGGCGGCAATCGGCAGTCGGTACTCGGCAATCGGAGATGCGCCGACGCCAATGGGCGCTTTTCTGCGCCCGATGGCTATTGCCGAATGCCGACTGCCGCTCTCACGCCGCCACGGCGAATTCGCGGAAGCGCTCCAGCAATTGCGGGCGGTTGAACGGCTTCAGGAGATAGCCCGATGCGCCGGCGCGCTTGGCGCGCATGATGGCGCCGACATCTACCTCCGCAATGCAGATCAAGATCGTCGGCTTGACCACGGCAGGATAGGAAAGC
>JBQCFH010000155.1:0-3602 GCA_051959385.1 Rhizobiaceae bacterium
GTTCGGCTTGTACCGAAGGTTCAAGCTTTGACCGTCGGCGCTGCCCCTCATCAGCCGGGCGGGCGCAGGAACCCCCCCCCCGGGGGGAGAAACCCGGGGGCCCCCGGGGAAGCCCAACAGCACCCAGAGCGCGACAGAGGCCGCCAGGCAGATGCGGGGCAGCGCCGACGGTCAAAGCTTGAACCTTCGGTACAAGCCGAACGAAGGGTCGAGTGAGGCAGGGGAAATGCTTCCCCTGCCCCGCGAGCGATGCTGGACGCGGACAGGAAGCCGTTAGCCTTCCCCGTCCGACCTCCTCAGCAGTGACGGCAATGATGGCCGCGGTCACGGCCGCCGTTGCCGCTGAGAATGCCGACGCCGATACCGCTCAGGATACCGTTGCCGGACAGGATGCCGTTCCCCGACAGGATGCCGGAAAGACGGTTGTCGCTCAGGATACCCGATCCGTTGAGGATCGAGACGCCGTTGAGCAGGCTGACGTCTCCGAGCCCGACGGCCGGCGAAATATTCACCAGCCCGCTCGAATAGCCGTTGCCATGGCTGGACCCGCCCCAGCCGCCCGCATGCGCGGACACGACCGGGAAAGAAACAGCGATGGCAGCGAATGCAATGATGAGCTTCTTCATCATCGTCTCCCTTGTGCTCACAGTGTTTCTTCCGCTCCAGGCAGTACCTCCGGGTGCGAGACAAGCATCAAGGGATGGAGAACACAACCGGTGATTTCAACAATTTGGCAAGTACAACTGTTTTCTTTTTCTTAACCCTAATTGCTCCACTTTTCGATAAATTGTTCTATTCCCATCTTCTGCATGTCCGGAATGGCGTCGAACAGTCGGTCGAGCGGCCAGTCCCACCAGGCGAGTCTTTCAAGCCTTGCCGCCACTTCGGCCGCGAAGCGCGGGCGAATGACCTTGGCGGGCACGCCGGCGGCGATCATGAAGGCCGGCACGTCCCTCGTGACCACGGCATTGGCGCCGATCGCCGCCCCGTTGCCGATCCGGACCCCCGGCATGACGACGCTTCCGTGGCCGATCCACACGTCATGGCCGATAGAGACGCGCTTCTGTCTGCGGCGCGCACGAAACTCCTGGTCGACGCCGAGATAGCGGAAATACTCATTCGGGCGATAGCTGATCTTGTGCGTGGTCGGCCGGTCCAGCGGATGTTCCAGCGCATTGACGCGCGTATTCGCCGCGATCGAGCAGAACTTGCCGATATCGGCGTAGATCGCCTCGGCATGGCGCTCGAAATAGCTGAAGTCGCCGACCGTCACCTCGCGCAGGATGGTGCGCTCGCCGATCGAGGAATATCGGCCGAGCTTGCAGCCCTTGAGCTCCGCCGTGCCGTGGATGCGCGGTTCGGGCGACAGGAAGCGGAGATCGTCGGGAGCGTCCATGCGCGGCATTTACGCCGCGCTTCATCGGTCCGCAAGGAAGCGCGGCCGACCCGGCTCTATCCCTTCTTGTCCTTGGCCCAGGTGACCTGCTGGCCGTAAAGCGGGACGGTCGAGATCGCCATCTTGGCCGAGCCGTTCTGGACCTGGCGCGAATGCGACAGGTAGATCAGCGTGTTGTTGGCCTTGTCGTAGATGCGGTTCACGACCTGCTTCTTCCAGATCAGGCTGATTCCCTGCTTGAAGACCTCTTCGCCACCCTTGCTCATGTCGATGTCGCCGATGGTGATCGGCCCGGTCTGGTTGCAGGAGATGGCGCTATTCGATGGATCCTCGAACCAGTTGCCCTTGTGCAGCCGGTCGATGATACTGCGGTCGAAATAGGCGACGTGGCAGACGACGCCGTCGACCTTCGGATCCTTGATCGCCTCGACGACGATGTCGTTGCCGATCCAGTCGACGCCGACCTTGCCGACCTCCTGCGCATGCGACGGAAGGAAGGCCAGAAGGGACATGGCAGCCGCGGCCGCCGCAAATGCGGATTTCTTCATCTCTGCTCCTTGCGCGCCAATCGGGACCGCTATTCTGGCGCGTGAGAGAGTTGGGGAGGTCTCGAAGCGGTTGCAAGAAGCCGACCTATCGCTCTGGTGCACGCACCGCGCATCATTGCGGCATCGCAACACCTTTCCGACACAGGCTCGACGGGCCTATATATCCGGGATGATGAACCGCCCGGCCCTTCCCCCTGCCCGCCTCGCCGGAATGCTTTTCGCATTCGCGGCCTTCGCGGCGGTATCGGGCGTCGTCTTCGCCATGTGGATGCGGCACGGCGCGCAGATTTTCCTGAGCCTGGCAGAGTCCGGCCTGTCCTGGTGCTTCTGACAGTCGGCCTTTGATGACCGGAGCCTTCCTCAAATGATGCGCACGATCCTCGTTGGCATTCTCGTCCTCATGGCGGCTTCGGTGGGCTGGCTGACATTCGACTGGTATCGGCAGCAGCATTCCGGCGAAGCCTATGGCGCGCCCTTCACGTTGGTCGACGGCCACGGGCAGCCGATCACGCAAGCCGCCTTCCGCGGACATCCTTCGCTCCTCTATTTCGGCTACACGCATTGCCCGGAGGTCTGTCCGACGACGCTTTTCGAACTCGACGGCTGGCTGAAGCAACTCGGCCCGGAGGCGAAGGACATGAAGGCTTTCTTCATCTCCATCGATCCCGAGCGCGATACGCCGGAAGTCATGAACCGCTATCTCAGCAATTTCTCGGACCGGATCACCGGAATTTCCGGCCCGCCGGACAAGGTCCGTGCCATGGCCAAGGGTTTCAACATCTATTTCCGCAAGGTGGAGACCGACGGCGGCGATTACACGATGGACCATACGGCCTCGATCATCCTGCTCGACCGCAGCGGGGATTTCGCCGGCACCATCGCCTACGGTGAAAGCGAGAAGGCCGCGCTCGCCAAGCTGAAGCGCCTGGAGGCCGGCGCGTGAGGAACGGCAGGCCGGTCTGCTGCCCATGAGCCAGGTCAGATTGTCCCTTACCGCCGCCGGACCGGCGGCGCGCCGCGCCTATGCCGTGCTTGAGACGGCATTCGAGGATGAAGGCTATCCGCTCGGCATACTCGAGCTGGACGAGGCCGCGGACCTGCACGAGATAACGCTCTATGTCGATGGCAACGCGGGACCCGCCCTGGCGCGCATGCGCGCGCTGCTCGAGGCGATCGTCGATCCTGTCGACATCCGTCATGAGACGCTGCCCGACATAGACTGGGTCGCGCACTCGCTCGAGGGGCTGAAACCCGTCCGCGCCGGGCGCTTTTTCGTGCATGGCCGGCATGACCGGAAAAAGCGCCGCCCGAACGAGATCGCGATCGAGATCGAGGCCGGCCAGGCTTTCGGCACGGGCCAACACGGGACGACGGCGGGATGTCTGGAAATGATTGCGCGTGTCGCAGAGCGCGAAGGCCCGCAAAACGCGCTCGACCTCGGCACGGGCTCGGCGGTGCTGGCC
Organism: Rhizobiaceae bacterium; assembly: GCA_051959385.1. Classification (GTDB taxonomy): domain Bacteria; phylum Pseudomonadota; class Alphaproteobacteria; order Rhizobiales; family Rhizobiaceae; genus Mesorhizobium_L. Next base: position 3,408 of record JBQCFH010000155.1, read on the forward strand.
ATCGGACTGGCAAAGCTTGTCCGCATCCCGGTGCTGGCCACCGACATCGACCCCATTGCGACCCGCGTAGCGGAAGCGAACGTGCGGCTGAACGGGATGCAGGCGCTCGTCAAAACTCGCACGGCGACCGGGTTTCAGCACCCGGTATTCGCCCGGAAGGGACCGTTCGACCTCATCGTCACCAACATATTGGCG
>JBQCFH010000156.1:0-30288 GCA_051959385.1 Rhizobiaceae bacterium
TCCCCCTCAAGGGGGGAGATCGGCTGTCATCGCGGCGTTCGCCAATCTCCGAGGCTAGAGAAAGAAGAACGGGGAGTGCGGCCGGCTTGATCTCCCCCCTTGAGGGGGAGATGTCCGGCAGGACAGCGGGGGGTGTGAAGAGGCGCAGGGCCTCGAGAGTGCACATCTCACCCCCTCCCGCCGATCGGCGGGCCGTCGGTCATGCCGGCGAGCACCTCCGCGACGTGCCGCGTCTCCACCTTCGAGCCTTCGCGCTTGAGCTTGCCGGCCATGTTCATCAGGCACCCGAGATCGCCCGCGAGCAGCGTGCCGGCGCCCGTCTCCTCGATCTGCTCGGCCTTCTTTTCGACGATGCCGTTCGAGATATCGGGATATTTAACGCAGAACGTGCCGCCGAAGCCGCAGCAGACGTCCGCCTCCTGCAGTTCCTTCAGCTTCAGTCCCTTGACCGTGCCGAGAAGCGCGCGCGGCTGCGCCCTGATGCCGAGCTCGCGCAGGCCCGAGCAGGAATCGTGATAGGTCACCGACCCGCTGAACCGCGCCGGCACCGACTGCACGCCGCGTATGTCGACCAAAAAGCTGACCAGCTCGTGGACCTTGGCGGCGAAGTCGGCGGCGCGCGTCTCCCATTTGGCGTCGCCCCTGAACAGCGCCGGATAGTGCTTCTTCAGCATGCCCGCGCAGGAACCCGACGGCGCCACCACATAGTCGAAGTCCTCGAAGGCCTTGATCGTGTTCTTCGCGATAGCCTTCGTGTCGGCCCGGTCGCCGGAATTGTAGGCCGGCTGTCCGCAGCAGGTCTGCGCCGCCGGCACCTCGACGGTGCAGCCAGAATCCTCGATCAGCTTAGCCGCCGCGAAGCCGATCGTCGGCCGGAACAGATCGACCAGGCAGGTGACGAACAGGCCGACGCGCGGCCGGAAGGGCGTCTGGTCGTTCATCCGCCGCGCTTTCTGAAGAAGAGATTGTCCATTTGCCTCTCGGGCCCTTGCCGCCGTCTTGCGGGCCGGTTGGAAAATAGAAGCCTCGGCAAGAGCCGGTCAAACGATTTGTCGTGTATTTTCCGTGGCGGTTTGCCAGTAGGGCTGCGCACGGCTAAACAGGGCCGAACGAACAGGTAGAGCCGATGTCCGGTCTGACGATGCCCCCCTTGGACAAGGCGACGCTGGCGAGGCGCGCCGAGATCGTCGCCGACATGCGCCTGATCGTGCCGGGCGAGGGCGTGGTCGAGGCGGAGCGCGAGATGCGCGCCTTCGAGACGGACGGGCTGACCGCTTATCGGCAGCTTCCCATGGTCGTGGTGCTGCCGGAGACTACCCAGCAGGTGGCGCGCATCCTCAAATATTGCAACGAGCGCAACATCAAGGTGGTGCCGCGCGGCTCGGGCACCTCCCTTTCCGGCGGCGCGTTGCCTTTGGAGGACGCTGTTCTCCTCGTGATGAGCCGCTTCAACCGCATCCTCGACATCGACTATCCGAACCGTGTCGTGGTGGCGCAGCCCGGTGTCACCAATCTCGGTATTTCCATCGCCGTGGCGGAGGACGGCTTCTATTACGCGCCCGATCCATCCTCGCAGATCGCCTGCTCGATCGGCGGCAATGTGGCAGAGAACTCGGGCGGCGTGCACTGCCTGAAATACGGGCTGACCGCCAACAACGTGCTCGGCATCGAGATGGTGCTGATGAACGGCGAGATCGTCCGCCTCGGCGGCAAGCATCTCGATGCCGAAGGTTACGACCTCCTCGGCGTCATGACCGGCTCGGAAGGCCTGCTCGGCGTCGTCACCGAGGTCACCGTGCGCATCCTGAAGCGGCCCGACATGGCGCGCGCTCTCCTCGTCGGCTTTCCTTCGAGCGAGGAGGCGGGGCAGTGCGTGGCAGACATCATCGCCGCCGGCATCATTCCTGGCGGCATGGAGATGATGGACCGGCCGGCGATCCACGCGGCGGAGGCCTTCGTCCATGCCGGCTATCCGCTCGACGTCGAGGCGCTGCTGATCGTCGAACTCGACGGCTGCGGCGCCGAACTCGACCATCTGATCGGGCGCGTCGAGGAGATCGCGCGGAAGAACGGCTCGGTCACCTGCCGCATCTCGCAATCGGAGGAGGAGCGTCTGGCCTTCTGGCTCGGGCGCAAGGCGGCGTTCCCGGCGGTCGGCCGCATCTCGCCCGACTACTACTGCATGGACGGCACGATCCCGCGCAAGGAGCTGCCGCGCGTGCTGCACGGCATGCGCGAACTGTCGGAGAAATACGGGCTGCGCGTCGCCAATGTCTTCCACGCCGGCGACGGCAATCTGCATCCGCTCATCCTCTACGACGCCAACATCCCCGGCGAGCTCGACAGGGCGGAGGCATTCGGCGCCGACATATTGCGGCTCTGCGTCAGGGTCGGAGGCGTCCTGACCGGCGAGCACGGCGTGGGCGTGGAGAAGCGCGACCTGATGGGCGAGATGTTCAACCAGGCCGACCTCGACCAGCAGATGCGGGTGAAATGCGCCTTCGACCCCAACCATCTCCTCAATCCCGGCAAGGTGTTCCCGCAATTGCGCCGCTGCGCGGAACTCGGACGGATGCACGTCCACCGGGGGCAGATGCCGTTCCCGGATATACCGAGGTTTTGAGCGGTTGAAAGTAAGGCAAGTTTGCCTTACTTTTGGAATGCGCTAAAGGACATTCGCCATGACGACGCTTACCGTGACATCCAAGGGGCAGGTAACGCTCAAGAAGGAACTGCTGAACCACCTCGGCGTGAAACCGGGGGAGAAGATCGAGATTGATGCTCTCCCCGACGGCGAATTGTCGATCCGGGCTGCCCGGCGCAAGGGTACTTGGGCAGACGTTTACGGGATGCTGGCTGGCGAAACCGACAAGGTCGCCACGATCGAAGAGATGAACGAGGCAATCCGGAAGGGCTGGGCCGGCCTTAAATGAGGATTACTGCCGACACGAACCTCTTGGTGCGGGTCATCGTTCGCGACAATGTCAGGCAGGCAGAAATTGCGCTGAGGGTACTCGAATTGGCGGATGCGGTGTTCGTCCCGCTGCCATGTATCTGCGAATTCGTCTGGGTCCTCGACAGTATATATGCGCTCCCAAGGGATCGGGTTGCAAAGTCGATCCGGGCGCTCGTTTTCAGAGCAAACATTGTTGTTGATCGGGCGGCGGTTTCCGCAGGATTGCGGCTGCTCGATTCCGGCGGCGATTTTGCCGATGGCGTCATAGCGAGTGCCGGAATGGCAATGGGCGCGGAAACGTTCGTGTCGTTCGATCGCAACGCCGTAAAGCGGTTGCATCAAATAGGGATTGTCGCCCGCCATCCCGGCGACTTCGCATGACCGCCTTCATCCCGTCGTCCTCCGAAGAAGTCCTTGCGGTCATCCAAGGCGCGCTATCGCAAGAAGAGCCTCTGGAAATCCTCGGTCACGGCTCCAGGCGCGGCATCGGCCGGCCTGTACAGGCGGCGCATACGCTCGACCTCTCCGCCCTTTCCGGCGTCACGCTCTACGAGCCGGAGGAACTGATCCTGTCGGCGAAGGCAGGCACGCCGCTGGCCGAAATCGAGAAGCTGCTCGCCGAAAACGGCCAGCAGCTTGCCTTCGAGCCGATGGATTACGGCCCGCTCTTCGGCAATGAGCCCGGACGCGGCACGATCGGCGGTGTGCTCGCCTCGAATACGTCCGGCCCGCGCCGCATCAAGGCCGGCGCGGCGCGCGACCATATCCTCGGCGTTCACGCGGTATCCGGACGCGGCGAGGCCTTCAAGTCCGGCGGCCGCGTCGTCAAGAACGTCACCGGCTACGATCTTTCCAAGGCCATGGCCGGCTCCTGGGGTACCCTGGCGGTCGTCACCGAACTCACCTTCAAGGTTCTGCCGGCGGCCGAAACCGAGACGACGCTTGCCCTGCGCGACCTCACCGACGATGTCGCTGCAAACGTCATGGCGCACGCCATGGGCTCCAGCGCCGAGGTCTCCGGCGCGGCGCATCTGCCGGTGCTGGTCTCCGGCAAGGTGGCCGGCGGCATCTTTTCCGGCGCGCCCGCGACGGTCCTGCGCGTCGAGGGAGTTGCGCCGTCCGTCGCCTGGCGCGTCTCGCACCTGAAGAACGTGCTGAAAGCAGCCGGCGAGATGCAGGAGATCGGCCAGGAGCAGTCGCGCGCGCTCTGGCGCGACATCCGCGACTGCGCGCCCTTCGCCGGCGGCGGCCGCAAACCCGTCTGGCGCGTGTCGATGGCGCCGTCGGACGGCCACCGCATGGTCGATGCGTTGCGCCGCCAGGCCGGCGTCAACGCGTTCTATGACTGGCAGGGCGGGCTGATCTGGCTGCAGATGGAGGCGGAGCCGGAAGCCGCCGCGCTGCGCGCCATGATTCGCCGCTTCGGCGGCGGCCATGCGACGCTGATCCGCGCCGGCGAGCCGGAGCGCGCTGCGCTCGACGTCTTCGAGCCGCAGCCGCCCGCGCTCGCCGCGCTTTCCGCTCGTCTCAAGGCGGAATTCGATCCGAAGGGGATACTCAATCCCGGCCGCATGTCGGCGACACGCTGATTTTGCTAAGATGGGAATGTCGATGAAGAGGGGGAGACGACATGAGCGATATGAATACTACGCCCGCGCCGCGCCAGACCGACCGCTGGCTGGAACCCGGCGCAGCCAACATGATGGCGGTCTACATCCTTTATCTGGCCGGCTTCGTCATCGGCGTGACGCCGCTGATCGGCGTCGTCATGGCCTATATCAACCGCGGCAAATCAGAGGCTTGGATCGAGACGCACTATACCTGGGCGATCCGCACCTTCTGGATCGGCCTGCTTTATTCGCTGATCGCCGTCGTCCTGACGATCCTCCTGATCGGCTTCATCCTGTTCATCGCGGTCGCGGTATGGTTCATCGTTCGCGTCGTGATGGGCATGCAGGCGCTGAACCGCAACGAGCCGGTCCGCAATCCCGAAAGCTGGGTCATCTGAGAAGGGACGCGACGCAGGCCGCTCCTCTCTCACGGCTCCGACGGCGAAACACATCTTCCAATTCGGACGGGTGGAGTAGAATAGCGCCGCTCCCTATCTCTTGACCAGCAGGTCGCTATCGGAGGATGGAGGCTGGAATGAAGATTAGCGATGTACTCAGTACCGACCCGGAAGTGATGTCGGGTGCCGTGGTGTTCAAGGGAACGCGCGTTCCGGTGGACGCCCTGTTCGAGAACCTCGCCGGCGGCACTTCTCTGCAGGAATTCCTGGATGATTTTCCCACGGTAGAGCGTGAGCAGGCGGAGGCTGTCCTGCAAATGGCCTCCGATGGACTGAAGCGGCGGTTCGGGCCGATAGCGGCTTGAGAGCGGTCATCGATGAAGGCGTGCCGCGCCGCACTGTCGCGATGCTGCGCGATCTCGGGCACGACGTCTCTGACTTTCCGAATGCCTGGAAAGGCTTGAAAAACGGCCACCTTTTGAAGCGTGTTGTTGATGCGGGCTTTGATGTTCTCCTGACATGCGACAGAAATTTGCATTTCCAGCAGAACATTTCCCATTCAGACGTCGCACTGATCGTATTGCCTGCTCAGCGCTTCGATGACCTCGTTCCCTTTGCCGCCGCGATATCCAAGGCGCTGGGTAGGGCCGTCAGGGGCGAGGCGCTAATCGTCGGCCGCAATCTCGAAGAGAGCCCATAGGAATGCAGACCTCCTTCACGCTCGCGCAACTCGCCGATCCGCGCGTCGCGGAATCGGAGAAGATTCTCCGCGCCTGCGTACATTGCGGTTTCTGCACGGCGACCTGTCCGACCTATGTCACGCTCGGCAACGAGCTCGACAGCCCGCGCGGCCGCATCTATCTCATCAAGGACATGCTGGAGGCAGGACGCGCCGCCGACGCCGAGACGATCACGCATATCGACCGCTGCCTGTCCTGCCTCTCCTGCATGACGACCTGTCCCTCCGGCGTGCATTACATGCATCTGGTCGACCACGCCCGCGCCCACATCGAGAAGACCTATCGCCGGCCGCTCCTCGACCGCGCCATCCGCGCCATGCTGGCGGCGGTGTTGCCCTATCCGAAACGCTTCCGCGCCGCGCTTGGCCTGGCAAAACTCGGCCGGCCGCTAGCGCCCTTGTTCAAACGGGTTTCGGCGCTGAAGCCGCTCGCCGCGATGCTGGCGCTGGCGCCGGCAAATCTGCCGGAGAAAAAGGCGCTGCCCACCGTCCGGCCGAAAGGAGCTACGCAGGGCCGGGTCGCGATTCTCGCCGGCTGCGCCCAGTCGGTGCTCGATCCAGGGATAAACGAGGCGGCGGCGAGGCTGCTTTCCCGCCTCGGCATCGAAATTGTCCCGGCGCCGGGGGAGGGGTGCTGCGGCGCGCTCGTCCACCATATGGGCCGCGAGGACGAGGCGCTCGATTTCGCCCGTCGCAACATCGACGCCTGGATTCAGGCGATCGACGATCGCGGCCTCGATGCCATCCTCATCACCGCGTCGGGCTGCGGCACGACGATCAAGGATTACGGTTTCATGCTGCGTCTCGATCCGGCCTATGCGGAGAAAGCCGCGCGTGTGTCGGCGCTGGCAAAGGACATCACCGAATACCTGGCAAGGCTCGAGCTGCCGCCGCCGGCGATTGAGGCCGGCCTCCGCGTTGCCTACCATTCCGCCTGCTCCATGCAGCACGGGCAGAGGATAGTGCGCCAGCCGAAGGAACTGCTCACAAAGGCCGGCTTCGTCGTCAGGGAACCGCGCGAGGCACACATCTGCTGCGGCTCGGCCGGCACCTATAACATCCTGCAGCCTGACATCGCCCGCCGACTGCGCGACCGCAAGGTAAAGAATATCGAGGCGACGGAGCCGGCGCTGGTCGCGACCGGCAATATCGGCTGCATATCGCAGATCGGCTCCGGCACGGAATTGCCGATCGTGCACACCGTCGAACTTCTGGATTGGGCCTGGGGCGGCCCGAAGCCGGCGGCGCTATCCGGCCTACGGGTATCGACGCCTCCGGCTCGCCAAGCCAGGCGCTCGGCTTCCGCGCCGGCGTAACCGTCGCCTCAGGCGGCCATGTCGATCGACATCTCGGCCGTGATCCGCGACCACGGCACTACCACCTTGCCGTCCTCCCGTTTCTCGATCAGTCCCACCGCAAGCAATGCGGCGACATCGGCATGTACGCCCCGGTAGTCGCGACCGAGCAAGCCGGCCAGCGCCCGCACGGAGGAAGGGCCGGCAGAGCGCAGCCGCCGCAGCAGCGCCCAGCGATTCGGCGTCAGCACCCTCAACAGCGTTTCCATGTTTTCGAACGCAAGCAGTGCAGGCTGTGCCCGCATGTCGCCGCTGTCGATCCTGTGCGCGGCCTTTCGCGCGCCGGCAAAGAACCGATCCAAATCTTCGACGACCAGCCTGACCTCACTCATTCTCGATCTCCTTCCGGACATCGGCCTCGAATCGGGATCAATCGTGCGGGCTCAGGAACGTGCAGGGTTCCTCCCCCTCACCGCCTCGCTTTCGCTCGGCACCTCTCCCCCATTTTCGTGGGGGCGAGGAGGGGTGCCTGCGTCGCGGCCGGCGACTCCTCTCCCCCGTCGATCGGGGGAGAGGTGATTTGCGAAGCAAATCGGTGAGGGGGTCGACCTCACGGAACCTTGTTGCCTCTTCTCCCTCACGAAGCCAGCCGCACCGCCTCCGCGCCGGCGCCGTAATTCGCCTCGTAGAACTCGCGCTGGCGCCTCAGCGCCACCATCGTGTTCCTCAGCAGGATCGCCACCGTCACCGGCCCCACCCCGCCCGGCACCGGCGTGATCCACGACGCCACTTCGCGGACATTCTCCGTGTCGACGTCGCCGACGATTCGGCTCGACCCGTCCGGCGCCGTCTCGGCATTGATGCCGATGTCGATCACCGCCGCGCCCGGCTTCACCATGTCCGACTTGATGAGGCGCGGCTTACCGACCGCGACGAACAGCGCGTCGGCGCGTCTCGCGTGCGCCGCCACCGACCGCGTCATGTGATGGCAGACCGTCACCGTCGCGCCCTCGCTCATCAGAAGGAAGGCAATCGGCTTGCCGACGATTTCCGAATGGCCGACCACCACGACCTCAAGCCCTTTCAGGTCGAGCTCGGTTTCCTTGAGCAGCGCAACCGATGCCGCCGCGGTGCATGGCGCCAGATCGAGCTGGTTGTAGACGATGTTACCGATCGATGCCGGGTGCATGCCCTCGACATCCTTCAGCGGATGCACCGCGCCCTGCAGCAAACGGATCGGGATATGGCCGGGCACCGGCCGCTGGATGATGATGCCGGTGACCCTCGGGTCGACATTCATGCCGTGGATGGCGGCTTCGAGCTCTCCCGCGGTCACGCTGTCCGGGAACCGCCGCTCCTCGAACTCGATGCCGGCCTGCTCGGCCTTGCGCCGCTGGTTGCGCACATAGACGTCGACCGCGTCCGTGTCGCCGACGGTGATCGAGACGAGCTTCGGACGCCACCCCTGCGCGGCGGCCGCATCCGCCTCCGTCCGCACTTCCGCAATGATGCGCGCCGCGACCGGCCCGCCCTTCAGATAGCGGTGGTCGCCTACCGGTTTGATCGTCAATCGTCTTCTCCTGGATCTGGCAGGGACCCTGACCCGTTTTCGCGCGAAAAGACAACAGGATTGCGAAGCCCGTTGCGCCCCACGCGACACCGTGCCGCCCGTTTCGCCTCCATGGAACGAAGTCCGGGGGCAATCGCTTCTATTGCCCGAAGGATCAGGAGATGACGATGAAGACGCTGTTCCTCGCCTTGCTTGCTTATACGGGTTACCGGCTGGCGGTCGGCATACGCCGCGAGAACGCCGCCGAGCCGCTTCTCTTGCGCGACCAGCGCCCAGGTTTGGGACGGAACCGCGAGCGGACCGGATCGCGCGCCCGCGGCTGACGGCCATCCCAATGCAAAGGGCAGCGCGTTGTCCCGCGCTGCCCTCCGGCTCGCGACGGAGCGGACCGACACCCCTCCGGTCCGCTCCTTCCCCCGCGATTACATCACCACCACCTTAGTGCCGACTTTGACGCGTTCGTAAAGATCGATCACGTCCTCATTGCGCATCCGGATGCATCCGGACGAGACATTGTGGCCGATTGTCCACGGTGCGTTGGTGCCGTGGATGCGATAGAGCGTGTCGCCGAGATAGAGCGCGCGCGCGCCGAGCGGGTTCTGCGGCCCGCCTTCCATGTGCACGGGCAGGATGCGGCCCTTCTCCTTCTCGCGTTCGATCATTTCGGCGGGCGGCGTCCAGCCCGGCCACTCCGCCTTTCTGGTGATCGGGTTGGTGCCGGTCCAGCCGAAGCCCTCCTTGCCGACGCCGACGCCGTAGCGCCGCGCCTTGCCGCCTTCCTGGACGAGATAGAGGAATTTCGTCTTCGTATCGATGACGATCGTGCCGGGCTTCTGCGGGCCGTCATAGCTGACTTCGCGCGGCAGGAACTTCGGATCGAAAGGCTGCCGCATCTCCTCGGGCGTGTACATCGGCACCACCTTCGGCGCGCGGCTCGGCCCCTGCGGGATGACGTAGGAATTGCGCAGGTCGGGCGCCGGAATGCGCGTGTAGGCGGCGCGCGAGGGCAGCGGATCGCCCGGCTCGTAGCGCTGCACCGGATAGCGATTCGCCGGAGCCGGCGCGACCCGGACGTTCCTTGGCACGCGCCTCAGCTGCAGCACCCAGGGCGCCGAGAGATCGGGGCTCACCACCAGTGGCGGCGGTTCCGCATAGCGCTCGCCGGCATCCACGGGAGAGGAGAGGAGCGCCAGCGCGGCGGCCGCGCCGAGCGCCGGAAGAATGATTTTCATGACGACACCATCCGAACGCATACACCTCGAAGGCGGGCGCGAAAGCGGCTTGACGCGGCCTCCGCCCCGGCTTCATGGCGAAAATGTGCCGCAGCGGCGCAAGCAAAAGGTGAATCGAATTCGGTAAAATGCCGGATTGTCAGGAAAGCTTTCGCTGTGGTTACCGGCCGGTTCCCGAATCTGGTAAAGGCGCAGTAAACGCGTCGGATCAAGGTCTTAGCCGGCCGCGTTGAATCGCTTCATGATCGGGGTGAGAAAATGGATGAACAAACGCCCGGGCTGATAACGGGCGCCGACGGCCGCCGCCGCTGCTTCTGGCCGGGCAGCGACGATCTCTATCTCGCCTATCACGACCATGAATGGGGCCGCCCGGTCGACGACGACACGCGCCTCTTCGAGAAGATGTGCCTGGAAGGTTTCCAGTCCGGCCTCTCCTGGATCACGATCCTCCGGAAGCGCGAGAATTTCCGCCGCGCCTTTTTAGGCTTCGATATCGAAAAGGTGGCGCGTTTCGGCGAGGCCGATATCGAGCGGATGCTGGGCGACGCCGGCATCATCCGCCACCGCGGCAAGATCGCCTCCGCCATCAACAACGCCCGCCGCGCCATCGAGCTGATCGGGGAGAAGGGGTCGCTCGCCGCCTATTTCTGGAGCTTCGAGCCGGCGCCGCACGAGCGGCCGGCGGTGGTCGATCTTGCCGGTCTGAAGGCCAACCCGACGACGGCCGCCTCGACGGCTTTGTCCAAGGATTTGCGCAAGCGCGGCTTCACCTTCGTCGGCCCGACGACCATGTACGCCCACATGCAGGCCATGGGCATGGTCAACGATCATATCGAGGGCTGCTTCTGCCGCTCCGAGGTGGAGGCGGAGCGGGAGGCGTTTAAAAGGCCGGGGTGAGGGGCTCCCACCCTCCCCCTTGTGGGGAGGGTCGATCCGCATAGCGGATCGGGGTGGGGGTCCGGAGAAGTCGAATCTGCAACCCCCACCCCGCTCGCTGGCGCTCGCGACCCTCCCCACAAGGGGGAGGGTGGCGCCCCGCCCTTGCCGCTTGCCGCCGCTTCGGCTACCACGCGCTCACGAAAAATCCCGATCCGCCCGACAGAAGAACGACATGCCCGACAAGCAGGAAAAGATGAAGGCGCGGCTGCCGCGCGGCTTCGCCGACCGCACGCCGGAGGACATCCGCGCCGTCGACGAGATGGTGGCGAAGATCCGCGCAGTCTACGAGCTTTACGGCTTCGAGCCGGTGGAGACGCCGCTCGTCGAATATACCGACGCGCTCGGAAAATTCCTGCCCGACCAGGACCGCCCGAACGAGGGCGTCTTTTCGTTTCAGGACGACGACGAGCAATGGCTTTCGCTGCGCTATGATTTGACCGCGCCGCTCGCCCGCTATGTGGCGGAGAACTACGAGCGGCTGCCGAAGCCCTACCGCAGCTATCGCGCCGGCTGGGTGTTCCGCAACGAGAAGCCCGGCCCGGGCCGCTTCCGCCAGTTCATGCAGTTCGACGCCGACACGGTGGGAACGCCGGGCGTCGCCGCCGACGCCGAGATGGCAATGATGATGGCCGACGTGATGGAGGCGCTGGGCATCGCGCGTGGCGACTACGTCATCCGCGTCAACAACCGCAAAGTGCTCGATGGCGTGCTGGAGGCTATCGGCCTCGGTGGCGAGGAGAATGCGGGACGGCGGCTGACGGTGCTCCGGGCCATCGACAAGCTCGACAAGTTCGGCCCGGAAGGGGTGCGCCTGCTGCTTGGCGAAGGCCGCTGGGACGGCGGCAAGCCAGGCGAGGGGGATTTTACCAAGGGCGCGGGGCTAAATCCTGAGGCCGCAGACCTTCTGCTGCGCTTTCTACATCCGACGGCATACACGCTGCCTGACGATGAAGAGACAATCGAAGACGACTTGCCGGTCGATACGGGATTTCAGGGAGCCAAGCTCCCACTGTCAAACGCCGGGATGGCGTTTAATCTTGCATCATTGCCATTTCGCACCGACGCATATCTCAATGGTGTATCCGAGCTAAAGCAGATCGCCGAAATTGCACACGCTGCCGGATATGGAACTCGCCGCATTCGCATCGACCCCTCCGTCGTGCGCGGCCTCGAATACTACACCGGCCCAGTCTACGAGGCCGAGCTTCTCGCCGAGATCCCGAACGAGGACGGCGTCGTCGTGCGCTTCGGCTCCGTCGGCGGCGGCGGGCGCTATGACGGGCTGGTTTCCCGCTTCCGCGGCGAGCCGGTACCGGCGACGGGCTTTTCCATCGGCGTCTCGCGCCTGATGACGGCGCTGAAGAATCTCGGCAAGCTTTCGAGCGCGAACGAAACCGGCCCTGTCGTCGTGCTCGCCATGGACCGCGACACTGAAAGCCTCGGCCGCTACCAGAAGATGGTGGCGGAGCTGCGCGCCGCCGGCATCCGCGCCGAGATGTACCTTGGCGGCTCGGGCATGAAGGCGCAGATGAAATATGCCGACCGGCGCGGCGCGCCTTGCGTCGTCATTCAGGGCGGCGACGAGCGCGCCAAAGGCGAGGTGCAGATCAAGGACATGGCGCTCGGCGAGGAGCTTTCCAAGCAGATCGCCGACAATGCCGAATGGCGCGCCAGCCGCCCGGCGCAGGTGTCGGTGCCGGAGGCCGACCTCGTCGCCACCGTGCGCGGCATCATCGAGGCGCAGAAGGCGGAGCGGAATTGAGGGAGGCCCGACAGAAAAGCGCGGGCGCGGGCACCCCCCTCTGTCCTGCCGGACATCTCCCCCTCAAGGGGGGAGATCGGCAGCTTCACGCTCCACCCCTTTTCTCGCCAGACGTCGACGATTGGCGAGGAGCGTTCTGCAAGCTGATCTCCCCCCTTGAGGGGGAGATGCCCGGCAGGGCAGAGGGGGGTGAAGGGCCGCGCGTGCCCTTCTCCGGGCGCGCTTCATGACCCTCCGCCCGCCCGCCGTCGCCGCCGAAATCCTCGCGCTCTTCGCCGAGCGCGGGGCGGAGCCTGTCGATGTCGCCATCCTGCAGCCGGCCGATCCGTTCCTCGACATGGCGGGCGAGGACCTCCGCCGGCGCATCTTCCTGACCGAGAGCGAGACCGGCAAAAGCCTCTGCCTTCGGCCGGAGTTCACCATTCCCGTCTGCCTCGACCACATCGCCTCGCATGCGGGCACGCCGCGCCGCTATGCCTATCTCGGCGAGGTGTTCCGCCAGCGCCGCGACGGGCCGTCGGAATTCTTCCAGACCGGCATCGAGGATCTCGGCGAGCGCGACGTTTCGGCCGCCGATGCGCGCGCGATCGCCGATGCGCATGCGCTGCTGGAAAGGCTGCTGCCCGGCCGCCGCCTTGCCGTCACGCTCGGCGACCAGGGCATATTCGAGGCGGTGCTGGCGGCGCTCGGCCTGCCGCGCGGCTGGCGCATGCGGCTGGCTCGCGCCTTCGGCGCGCCGGACATCCTCGCCGCCGCGCTCGACCAGCTTGCGGCGCCGAAGGGCAACGGCATGCTGGAGGAGCCGGTGGCTTCGCTGGTCGCCGCCGCCGATCTGCCGGGCCTTGCGCTCTACGTCGAGGATGAGATGCGCGAGGCCGGCCTGTCGCCTTCGGCCGGCCGCACGCCGGACGACATCGCGCGCCGGCTTCTGGAGAAGTCGGAACTGGCGAGCGTGCGGCTTTCCGAAACCGCGCTCGATGCGCTGAAAACCTTCCTGGCCATCGAGGCGCCTTTCGACCGCGCCGCCGAGACTCTGGCCGAATTCGCGCGCGACGCCCGGCTTTCCATGGGGCCGGCATTGGCCCGCTTCGCCGAGCGCGCCGAGGCGCTCGCCACGCACGGGCTGCGCTCGGCGGAAATCCGCTACGACGCCGCCTTCGGCCGCCCGCTCGACTATTACACCGGGCTGGTCTTCGAGATCGCGGCGGAAGGCGGCGAGCGGGCGCTTGCCGGCGGCGGCCGCTACGACCGGCTGCTCACGCTTCTCGGCGCGCCGAAGCCTATCCCGGCGGTCGGTTTTTCCGTCTGGCTCGACCGGGTGGAGGAGTTAGGGGGAGGGGATCTATGACTGCCTTCTGTTTGCCGCTTGGTCCTAGCCTTCGACGACAGAGCGATCTGTGTTTGCCCCCTCTCCGGTCTGCTTCGCAGACCACCTCTCCCCCACTTCGTGAGGGGAGAGGATGGGCGCGTGCGGTGCGGCCGGCGTATCCTCTCCCCCGCCGATCGGGGGAGAGGTGGTTCGCGAAGCGAACCGGAGAGGGGGTCGAATTTCATAGGCGACTTTCCGACAGCGAGGCCCGCCCATGACCGTAACCCTGGCGCTTCCCTCCAAGGGCAGGCTGAAGGACCAGGCGACGGCGGCGCTGGCGCGCGCCGGACTCCTCGTCGAGGCTCCGTCCGACGCGCGGCAGTACAATGCGCGCCTCAAGAATTTCGACGGCGTCGAGATCGCCTATCTCTCCGCCTCCGAGATCGCGCGCGAGGTCGGCGAGGGCCACGTCGATCTGGGCGTCACCGGCGAGGACCTTCTGCGCGAGACATTCTCCGATTGGGGCGAGCGCACGGAGATCGCCGCCCGGCTCGGCTTCGGCCGCGCCGATGTCGTGGTGGCGGTGCCGGAAGTCTGGCTGGACGTCGCCACCATGGCCGACCTCGACGATGTCGCCGCCGATTTCCGCCAGCGTCACGGACGGCGGCTGACCATCGCGACGAAATACTGGCGGCTCACCCAGCAGTTCTTCTCGCAGAAGCACGGCATCCAGGTCTACCGCATCGTCGAAAGCCTCGGCGCCACCGAGGGCGCGCCGGCGGCAGGGCTGGCCGATGTCGTCGTCGACATCACCACGACCGGCTCGACGCTGAAGGCCAATCGCCTGAAAGTGCTCGAAGACGGGGTGATCCTTAGGTCCGAGGCCTGTCTCGTTCGGTCGAAAAGGCGCGAGGGCGACGCAGCGGTGGTGGCGGAGATTGCCGGAAGGCTCGGAGGTTTCCCTCCCCCTTGAGTGAGGACGATCGCATATGGAAATATCCCACCCCTAACCCCTCCCCACAAGGGGGAGGGAAACTTTGCTCCGGCGCCGTATGGCGCAAATTTCGACGATTTTAGCTGGGAAAGCGGTGCCGGCGTCTCCCTCCCCCTTGTGGGGAGGGGACAGGGGTGGGGGTAAGAAGCCACGCAAATTCCATATACGATTGCCCTCCCCTCAAGGGACGGAAGCTCGCGTTACCCCCGCCGCCCGTCGACGGAAATGGTCCCCGCACCCTCGACCGCGAGCGCCAGGAAGCCGCCGGTCATGGCGAGGTTCTTGAGGAAATTGATCATCTGCATCTGGTCGGAAAAATCGGTGTGCGCCACCAGCGCCGACGCCACGGAAAAGATGGCGAGCACCCAGGCGGCGATGCGCGCCTTGAAGCCGATGAGGATCGCAAGGCCGCCGAGGAGTTCGATAAGACCGGCGACCACCGCGGTCACGGTCGGAACCGGCAGATTATACCCGGCGAAGTACGACGCCGTTCCGGCAATATCGGTCAGCTTGGTGAATCCGGAAATGAGAAAGATGATCGACAGCAGGATGCGTGCGACGAGCAGGACGACATTGGCGGACATGGCGGTTCTCCTTTGATGGCCCGCTCCTTACCCGAATTGCCTGCTTTCCGCGACCGGCCGGCCCGTGGACAGTGCGGACCGCAATTGTGAACGAACGTTCCAAAGTCGTTTAAGCCGAGTTCACCCCCTCCGGCCCTTCGGGCCACCTCCCGTCGAGGGGGAGGAGGTCGGCGAAGCTGGCGCCCTCCCTCCCCTCGACGGGGAGGGTCCGGCCGATGGGCCGGGGGTGGGGTGACAACGAGATAGAAGGTTCACCCCGGGCGCGTCATCTGCTCCGGCTTCACGATCCGATCGTAGTCCGCCTCCGAGACCAGCCCGCTCCTGATCGCCTCCTCGCGCAGGGTCGTCCCGTTCTTGTGCGCCGTCTTGGCGATCTTGGCGGCGTTGTCGTAGCCGATCGTCGGCGCCAGCGCCGTCACCAGCATCAGCGAGCGGCCCATAAGATCCGCGATGCGCGTCTCGTCGGCCTCGATGCCGGCCACGCAATTGTCAGCGAAGGAGCGCATCGCATCGGAAAGCAGCCGGATCGACTGCAGCACGTTGAGCGCGATGACCGGCTTGAACACGTTGAGCTCGAAATGCCCCTGGCTGGCCGCCATCAGCACGGCCGCGTTGTTGCCGATCACCTGCGTCGCCACCATGGTCAGCGCCTCGGCCTGCGTCGGGTTGACCTTGCCCGGCATGATCGAGGAGCCCGGCTCGTTTTCCGGCAGCTTCAGTTCGCCGAGGCCCGAGCGCGGCCCCGAGCCGAGGAAACGGATGTCGTTGGCGATCTTGAAGAGATCGGCGGCGAGCGCGGCCAACGCCCCGTGGAAATTCGCCAGCGCTCCGTGCGAGGCCAGCCCCTCGAACTTGTTGCCGGCGGTGCGGAAGGGGAGGCCGGTGATCTTCGCCAGCCGCGCGGCAATCGCCGTGTCGAAGCCCTTCGGCGCGTTGAGCCCGGTGCCGACCGCCGTGCCGCCCTGCGCCAGCGCGTAGACGTCGTCCAGCGCCTGCTCGATGCGCCTCCTGCCGAGCTCGAGCGCGGCGACATAGCCGGAGAACTCCTGGCCGAGCGTCAGCGGCGTCGCGTCCTGGGTATGCGTGCGCCCGATCTTGACGATGCCGGCGAACTCGTCGGCCTTGGCGGCGAGTTCGGAGGTGAGTTCCTTAAGCGCCGGCATCAGGTGCATCGCCGCCTCGCGGGCGGTCGCTACATGCATGGCCGTCGGGAACGTATCGTTCGACGACTGGCTCATATTGACGTGGTCGTTCGGATGCACCGGCTTCTTGGAGCCGAGTTGTCCGCCGAGCGATTCGATCGCGCGGTTGGAGATGACCTCGTTGGCGTTCATGTTGGTCTGCGTGCCGGAGCCGGTCTGCCAGACGACGAGCGGGAAATGGTCGTCGAGCTTGCCGTCCGCCACCTCGTCCGCCGCCGCCGCGATCGCCTTGCCGAGCGCCGGGTCGAGCAGGCCGAGCTCCATGTTGGTCTCCGCGGCGGCGCGCTTGACGAGCCCCAGCGCATGGATGAGCGCCAGCGGCATGCGCTCGCCGCCGATCCTGAAATTCTGCCGGCTGCGTTCCGTCTGCGCCCCCCAATACCGGTCGCCCGGAACCTCTATCGGGCCGAATGTATCGCTCTCGGTGCGTGTGGTGGTCATCATCGCCTCAATTCGAATGCGGCGGCACCATATGGACCGGGCGCGTGGCCGTCCAGATGGCAAATGCAGCCGCAGCCGATGTGCGGCTGGCCGACATTCATATGGGTATTGGCGGCTCCGGACGGAACCCGGACCTACCTCGATTCCCTCCACAGGCTGAGATAGGTCGGGTCAAAGTCGGCGATCGCCTGCAGCCGGTCCCAGTCTTCGATCACCACCTTTGCGCCGCGCCAGCTGAGGATGCCCTTCTGCCGCAGGAACTGCAGCGCCCGGTTGACGTGCACCGTCGACCGGCCGAGCATGTCGGCGATTTCGCCCTGGGTGACGCCGAAGTCGAAACTGTATCCGTCGGTGAGTTCGACCGCCTCAAGCCGCAGGAAGACCTCGCACAGCAGGTGCGCCATCTGGCCGACGGCGGAGCGGCGGCCCATCGCCACCATCCATGCGCGGTGGATGGCCGCGTCGATCACCGTGCTCAGCCATAAAAGCCTGGTGAGATGAGGCTGTTCCTCGCTGATCTTCCGCAGCCGGTCGTGCGGGACGCGCGCGATCTGGCAGTCCGTCAGCGCCGTGACGCCATGGTCCATGACCTTCAGGAGAAGGCTGTGCAGGTCGAGGAAATCGCCGGTCAGGTGAAGGGCGGTCAACTGCCGCTTGCCGTTGTCGAGAATGTGGTAGCGCGCCGAAAAGCCGGAGAGCATCAGGCAGCTTTCGCTCGGCCTGGAGTCCTCCAGCACCATGTCCTCGCCGGCGCGGAAACTCTCGATCCGGTCGACCACACCTTCGAGGATTCGCTCCTCCTCGGCCGAAAGAGAATCATGGCGCGAAAGATTGAGAACCAGCGGGTTCTTGGTTTGAACCAGACCCGCCATGTTCAAACAGCCTGAAGATCGCGTTCGGGGCTCATGGAAACTTAATGAGCGGGCGAACGGCCAGGTTCCTCGTGAGCCGGCATTGCAGAGCAATTCCGGCGTCACGATTGATTTCTACGCGTTTATTTGGCCCACTCGCCCTTGCGGAAGACGGGCGTGCGCGAGCCGTCCTCGGCGATGCCGTCGATGTCGATCCTGTCGGAGCCGATCATCCAGTCGATGTGGATCAGACTCTTGTTGCCGCCCTGGGCGGCGATCTGTTCCGGCGTCAGCTCAGCGCCGCCGACGAAGCATTTCGAATAGCACTGGCCGAGCGCGATGTGGCACGAGGCGTTTTCATCGAAGAGCGTGTTGAAGAACAGGATGCCGCTCGCCGAGATCGGCGAGGAATGCGGCACCAGCGCCACTTCACCCAGACGCCTTGCGCCGTCGTCCGTATCGAGCACCTTGTTGAGCACGGCCTCGCCGCGCGCCGCCTTCGCTTCCACGATGCGGCCTTCCTCGAAGCGCACGGCGATCCGGTCGATCAGCGTGCCCTGGTAGGAGAGCGGCTTGGTCGAGGCGACGTGGCCTTCCACGCGTCGTGCATGCGGCGTGGTGAAGACTTCCTCGGTCGGAATATTCGGGTTGCAGGTGATGCCGTTCTTGGCGCTCGATGCGCCGCCCTGCCATTCGTGGCCGTCGGCAAGGCCGATCGTGAGGTCGGTGCCCGGCCCGGAATAGTGCAGCGCGCGGAAGCGCTTGCCGTTCAGCCATTCCGTGCGCTTCTTGAGCGCGGCGTTATGCGCCGCCCATGCCGAAACCGGATCGTCATTGTCGACCCGCGAGGCTGCGAAGATCGCATCCGCCAGCTTCGCCACCGCGAGTTCTTCCGCGTCGTCCGGGAAGACCTGCTTCGCCCAGGATGCGCCCGGATAGGCGACGATGTTCCAGTTGATGTCGAAGCCGGCGATCTTCTCCAGCGCCGGCTGGTAGGCGACCGAGTTCGCCTTGTTGGCGCGGGCGACCTTGCCGGCATCCTCGTTCGACAGCAGCATCGGATTGTCGCCGACGATGGCGAGCCTCGCCGTATTGGCCGAGAAGGCTTTGGCGACGCCGTCGTAAAGCCAGCCCGGCGCGCGGTCGAAGCTTTCGTCCGGCGCGTTGCGGAAACGCGAAAGCGTGATCTCCTCGTCCGAGAAGATCGGCGTCACCAGCCCGGCGCCGGCGCGGTAGGCATGTTCGACGATGCGCCTGACGAGCGGCAGCCCCACGACGGGCGCCGTAAGGAAGAGATCCTGTCCGCGCTCGAGCCTCAATCCGACCTTGACCGCTACCTCGGCGAGCCTGTCGAGCTTCACGGGGTCGATCGATGCCTGGAGGTTGCGCGGATGCGTGTTCATGCGATTTCTGCCTTTGGTCTGGATGTGGAATGGGATCACGCCGCCTTGGCGCATTCGGCGCAGATGCCTCGGATTTCGACGGTGGTCTTTTTGGGACGGAAGCCGGAACGCGCGCTGATGCCGTCGACGAAGGCGCGGAAATCCGCGTCGTGGATTTCCGAAACGGCGCCGCAGCGCTCGCATATGGTGAAGCCGATCGGCTCGCCATGATGCGGGTGACCGTCCGCATGCGCGCAGGCCACGAAGGCGTTCATGCTCTCCAGCCGGTGGACGACCCCGAGGCCGCGAAGCTGGTCGAGCGCGCGATAGACCTGGAGCGGCGCGCGAAAGCCGTCGTCGCGCAGCTGATCCAGGATCTGGTAGGCGCTGAGCGGCGTTCCCGCCCGCGACAGCACCGCAAGCACGAGCCTCTGGTTCTTTGTCAGTTCCGTGGTCGTCATGTTCGGAACCATCGCGTAACGTCCTTCATTCCATTCACCCCCTCCGGCCCTATCGGGCCACCGCCCCCATCGAGGGGGAGGAGGGCGGCGAGTCCGGCGCCCTCCCTCCCCTCGACGGGGAGGGTCCGGCCGAAGGCCGGGGGTGGGGTGAGCATGGTGGACGAGTGAGAGTCCATACCTTTTGTAACCTAGTGGCCGATGGCGCATGCGGCAACATAAGGAGCTCAGGCCGTCCGCAACCTGTTGGCCGCGGCGGCAAGCACATAGCATCCCGCGCCGAGCGCCGTGATGTAGAAGCTCGTCGGCCAATCGGTGTAATATGAAAGCACGAGGCTCGCCCAGGCGATGGCGACGGCGATCAGGGCCGCGGCGACGATCCCGCCGAGCACCCCGCGCGTCAGCTGAAGCGAGGTCGCCGCCGGCGCCACCATCAGCGCGAAGACGAGCAGCACGCCGACGATCTGCGTCGCCTCGGCGGTGGCAAGCGCGACGATGATCATGAACAGCGTCGAGACCAGTTCGACCCTGACGCCCTTCGCCTCGGCAAGCTCCGGCTGCAGGCTAGCGAAAAGCAGCGGCCGGGCGATGAAGGCAAGCGCCACGATGGTCGCCAGGCCCATCGCCGCCAGCACCAGCACGGTCTGCAAGCCGATGCCGAGCACATTGCCGAAGAGCACGCTCGTCGCCTGCGTTGCGTAGGCGGTATAGAAATGCAGGAAGAGCAGCCCGAGTCCGAGCGACAGCGTCAGCACGATGCCGATCGCGACGTCGCGATGCGCCCGCTCGCCGAGCACGCCGATACCGACTCCGGCGGCGAGGGTGAACGCCGTCAGCCCGAAGAAAGGCGAGAGACCGATCAGGCCCGCGCCGGTCGCGCCCGGAAAACCGACATGCGCGAGCGCATGCCCGGCAAACGTCTGGCCGCGCAGCACCAGGAAATAGCCGACGGCGCCGGAGACGATGCCCACGATCGTGCAGGCGGCGAAGGCGTTTCGCATGAATTCGTAGTCAAACATCGTGAATATGGGCATCGTGAGCATGGGCATCGTGCGAATGCGCGTGGGTGCCGATTTCGATATCGTCGGCCATGACGAAGATGCGGCCCTTGACGCGCACCACATTGATCGGCGTGCCGTAAAGGTCGGACAGAACCGGCCCGTTGATCACCTCGTCGACCGCGCCGACGGCCGCCCTGCCGTTGCCGACATAGAGCACCTTGTCGGCGGCCTTGATGAGCGGGTTGATATCGTGCGAGCAGAAGATGACGGCGATGCCGAGCCGCTCGCCGAGTTCGTGGGCCAGATCGATGATGGCGCGCTGGTGCCCGGCATCGAGGCTGATCAGCGGCTCGTCGAGAAGCAGGAGCTTCGGATCGCCGGTCAGCGCCTGGGCGATCAGGATGCGCTGGCGCTCGCCGCCGGAAAGCCGGTCGAGCGGACGTCTGGCGATATCGGTCGCGCCGACCTGCTCGAGCGCCTTCCATGCCGCGGCCTTCTCGGTTGCGGAAGCCACCGGCCAGCCCCAGCGGTGGCCGCCGGTCGCGCCCGCGACAAGGTCGAAGCCCGAGATCGAGGTCTGCGTAAGACCGCGCCGAAGCTGCGGCACGTAGCCGATGGCCGGATTGCCGCGCTCCGGCGTTTCGCCCAGCACGGAGATCGCTCCGCCCTGCGGGCGAACGAGGCCCAGAATGGCCCTGAGGATCGTCGTCTTGCCGGCGCCGTTGCCGCCGAGAAGCGCGACGAACTCGCCTTGCGGTATGGCAAAGGAGACGTTTGCCAGGACCCGGCGCCCGCCATAGCCGAGCGTCACATGATCGAATCTGACCGCGTTCATTGCGTGCGCGCGGAAAGCGCCTTCTCGACCGCCTCGATCTGCCGGCCGAACCACGATTGGATGGTCTGCCCGGCCGGTTCGGTTTCCGTCACGCCGACGACGGCGACCTTGTTGGCCCTGGCAAGTTCGAGCAGACGCCCGGTCGCCTGGTCGGCGACCTGTGAATTGTAGAACAGGATCTTTGCGGACCCGTCCTTCAGGCTCTTTTCGAAGGCGATCACCTGGCCGGGCGTGGGCTCGGCGCCGTTCATCACCGCAATCTGGAATTCCTGGTTCAGCATTTTCAGGCCAAGCGCCTCGGCCATGTAGCCGAAGACCGGCTCCGTCGCGGTTACCTGCACGCCGCCATAGGTCGCCCGGACGCCGGCGATCTCCTTGCCGAGCGCCTCCATCGAAGTGACGAACTTCGCCAGATTGGCCTTGTACTCGCCGGCATTGGCCGGATCCCTTTTCACGAGTTCCGCTTCGAGCGCGCTGGCGAGGGCCGGCAGAGTCGCCGGATCGTACCAGAGATGCGGATTGTCGCCTTCCTTCCTGCCGGTGAGGCTTGCCGCGACGATTGCCGTGCGATCCCCTGCGGGGGAAGCGGAGATAAGCTTCTCCATCCACGGATCGTAGCCGGCGCCGTTATAGATCACGATCGCGGCGTCGGCGACGGCGCGCGCCGTGGAGGGGCTGGTTTCGAAGAGGTGCGGGTCTTCGTCGGGGTTGGCAAGTATGCTCGTCACCGTCACGTGGTCGCCGCCGATCTGCCGGGCGAGATCGCCGTAAAAATTCTCGGCGGCCACTATGTTCACCCTGTCTGCGGCCAGCGCGCCGCGGAGCGGGACGAATTGAACGAGCGCCAGCATCGCGGCGGCGAGCGGGAGAAAGCGCATCAATGGGACCTTCGGTTGGTCGGAACGGCTACGAGGATGTAACAATATAACGTTTAGCGTTTGAGGTGGGCGATGGCAAGGGGCGATGTCGAGGCGTCAGAGAAATCGCATATGGCGGTTCTCACCCCCTCCGGCCCGGAGCCTGTCCTCGGGCCGGCCGAAGGCCGGACCCGTGGGGGCCACCTCCCCCGTCGAGGGGGAGGAGGGCGGAGATGCCGGCTCCCCTCCCTCCCCTCGATGGGGAGGGTGCCGAGCGAAGCGAGGCGGGTGGGGTGCGCAATGCCAAATGCAATTGCCCTCCACCCTGGCAGGGGAGATTGCGTTGGCGCTCGCGCCGACACCCATTCTGCAGGGTTAGAGATTTGCGAAAGCATAGATGATACGATTTCCCCCTCCTGGGGGATATGTCCGGCGGGACAAAGGGGCGCGAAGAACGCGGCTTCGACGGTTCCTTCAAGCGATCGGCCTGCCTCTCCATTGACCTCATTCCGACTTCCGGCTACCGATCCGCCGCTGATGCTCGAGCTCCTCGTCGCCGCGATCCTGATCCTCCTGAACGGTGTCTTCGCCCTGTCGGAACTGGCGATCGTTTCGGCGCGCAAGGCCCGTATCGGCCCGATGGCGGAACGCGGCGTGAGCGGCGCAGCCGCCGCGGTCAGGCTGATCGACGATCCCGGCCGCTTCCTCTCGACCGTTCAGATCGGCATCACGCTGGTCGGAATCCTCGCCGGCGCCTTCTCCGGCGCGGCGCTCGGCGAACGCCTGAGCCTTTTCCTGCTTCGGCAGGGGCTTTCGGAGAGCGTCGCGGATCTCGCCGGCTATCTCGTCGTCATCGGCCTGATCACCTTCCTGTCGGTCATCATCGGCGAACTCGTCCCGAAGCACCTCGCGCTGAAGAACCCGGAGCGGCTCGCCTGCATGATGGCGCCGACCATGCTCTTCCTTTCGCGCGCCGCCGCGCCGCTCGTCTGGCTGCTGGACATGTCGACGCGGCTGCTCCTGATGCTCTTCGGCGTCTCCAACGAGCCGCAGAGCGCCGTCACCGAGGAAGAGATCAAGACCGTGGTGGCCGAAGCCGAGAGCGCCGGCGTCATCGAAAGCGCCGAGCAGTTCATGATCTCGGGCGTCATGCGGCTTTCCGACCGCACCGTGCGCGCCATCATGACCCCGCGGACCGATGTCGAACTGATAGACGTCAGGCTGGGCGATGCGGAGCTGCGCAAGGCGCTGCTGGGCTCGAGGCATTCGCATCTGCCGGTCTATGACGGCACGCCGGATGACGTGATCGGCGTGGTGATCGTCCGCGACCTGATCGGGCCGCTCACCTCAAGGCGTAAATTCGACCTCAGGCGCCATGTGCGCCCGGCGCCGGTCGTGCCGGATACGCTGGAGGGATTGGACGCCGTGCGCCTGCTGCGCGACGCCGAGGTGCCGGTCGCGCTGGTGCTCGATGAGTACGGTCATTTCGAAGGGCTGCTGACTCCGGCCGACATCCTCGACGCCATCGCCGGCGCCTTCCGCTCGGACACGGAGAAGGACGAGCCGGAGGCCGTGCAGCGCGAGGACGGATCCTGGCTTCTTGCCGGCTGGATGCCGGTCGACGAGATGGCGGACCTGCTCTACATGAGCCTGCCGGCCCGGCGCAATTACGACACGGTCGCGGGCTTCCTCATCGACGAGTTCCAGCGCATTCCCGATACGGGCGACCGCATCGACATCGGCGCCTGGCGGTTCGAGGTGGTGGACCTCGACGGCCGCCGCATCGACAAGGTGCTGGCCTCGCGCCTCCCTTGACCGGCGGCCGCGAAATCGCCGGAATGCGGCAATCCTCCGGATGCGCAAGAAAAAAGGCGGCGCCTGGCCGCCTTTCTCCGACGCGACAGGCCGCCGGTCAGCGGGTCGCGTCCTTCACGTCCTTCTTGAGGTCGCCGTAGCCCTTCTGCACCTTGCCGGCCGCCTTCTCGGCCTTGCCCTTGGCTTCGGTCTCCTTCGAGCCGGTCATCTTGCCGGCGGTTTCCTTCACCGCGCCGGATACCTGCTTGCCGGCGCCTTTGACCTGATCCTTGTTCACCATTTCCATGCTCCTCGGTTTCGTTGGATTGCCGTTCGGTCGTATGGAATGGAAACGTCCCGTCTCGGGCCCGGTTCCGACCGCAATGCGAAATGAGGTGTTCCCGTGCGGAAGAAGGTTGCGGCGCCGGGCGACAATCTCGACGGCCACGCGATTTCCCCTGTCGCCCTCCCTGCCGTCTTCATCGAAACGAATCTGCGCCTCCGATCCGTTCCGTCCATTCCGGAGATCAGGCTCTATACCGCTCATTCCGGCAGCGGCCTTTGGCGGCTGACCGGAAGAAGCGGGTCGCCACCGTACTGGGCTTATCTCTGGGCGGGGGGAGCCGTGCTCGCGCGCCATTTCCTCGCCGAGCCCGGAACCGTCTGCGGCCGCCGGGTCCTGGACCTCGGCGCCGGTTCGGGCATCGTCGGCATTGCGGCGGCCAAAGCCGGCGCGGCGTCGGTGACAGCCGCCGAGATCGACCAGAACGGCATCGCCGCGATCGGTCTGAACGCCAGGGTTAACGGTGTGTCGATCGAGATCGTCGACCGTGACCTGACCCGTTGCGATGCACCGGCCGGTCTCGATCTGGTCGCCATCGGCGATCTGTTCTATGCGGCCGACCTTGCCGAAAGCGTCACGGCTTTCCTCGACCGCTGCATTGCCGCCGGCGCCGAAGTGCTGATCGGCGATCCGGGCAGGGCTTTCCTGCCGCGCGCCCGCCTCAACCCGGTCGCGGAATACGCCGTGCCGGATTTCGGCGACGGCGTCGCCGCGCTGAAAAGGGCCGCCGTCTTCGCGTTTGGCTAGAACGGAATCCGAGAGGTAGCGGAAGGCAAGGAGAAAGCAGCGGCAGCTGTTTCAGCTGCGCTCAGTCGACAATCTCCCGGCGCGCGGCCGACGCCAGGAAAGCAGATCGAGTCTGTCCGCGTTCCTGGGCGGCGGCGTCGATCGCCTCCAACAAGCCAAGGTCGAAGGATACATTGACCCGCGTCGTCGAACCTCGATCGCGGATAAGCGGGATGACGGTTGTCATGGCGCCGTCGCGGTCCTCGGCAAGCTCGGGGTCGTTCATGATAGCATCGAAATCGCGTGGAGCCGGGACCGGATCCCCATCGGCTTCCAGCATGCGGACGTGGCCGGACAAAGCCTCCACTGCGTTGCGCACCGCTTCATCGATAGTGTCGCCCGCCGAAATGCAACCCGGCATGTCGGGAAAGCTGACACCGTAGACGCTGTCTGGTTCCTTATGGATGAAGGCGATGTAGCGCAATTTCATCTCTTGTTGAGTAGGCCGGCTTGCCTGAGCACCGCTCTTACCGTTCCTGTCGGAATATCTTTGCGTGGATGCGGAACGGTTACCTTGCCCGGCTTGGTAGGATGCTTGAAATGGTGATGCGAACCGGTTGTGCCGATCAGGATCCAGCCATCTTTTTCCAACAGCCTGATAAGTCCGCGACTGTCCCGCTCCACTGACCTTCTCCGTGTAAGATATTACACATTTTTCGGGATTCAAGTGCAGCCTGCGATTGCTGCCATACACGACATTGGCACGGAAAACATTCGGGTCAGAAAAAAGGGCGGCCTTTCGACCGCCCTTTCAATCAGATGCCTGGAGCGCGATCCTCGGGTCAAGCCCGAGGACAGGCTTAGAAGTCCATGCCGCCCATGCCGCCCATGCCGCCGCCGGGCATCGCCGGAGCCGGCGTGTCCTTCTTCGGGGCCTCGGCGATCATCGCCTCGGTGGTGACGAGCAGGCCGGCGACCGAAGCCGCGTCCTGCAGCGCCGAGCGGACGACCTTGACCGGGTCGACGATGCCCATGGCGATCATGTCGCCATATTCGCCGGTCTGGGCGTTGTAGCCGTAGGTGGCCGCCTTGTTCTCGAGGATCTTGCCGGCCACGATCGACGCCTCGGCGCCGGCATTGGCCGCGATCTGGCGAGCCGGGGCCTGCAGCGCCTTGCGCACGATGTTGATGCCCGCGGCCTGGTCGGAGTTCGCCCCGGCCGACTTGATGGCCTGGGTGGCGCGGAGAAGAGCGACGCCGCCGCCGGCGACGATGCCTTCCTCGACCGCGGCGCGGGTCGCGTTCAGCGCGTCGTCGACGCGGTCCTTCTTCTCCTTGACCTCGACCTCGGTCGCGCCGCCGACGCGGATCACCGCGACGCCGCCCGCGAGCTTGGCCAGCCGCTCCTGCAGCTTCTCGCGATCGTAGTCCGAGGTGGTCTCCTCAATCTGCTGCTTAATCTGGGCGACGCGGCCCTGGATCTCGGGCTTCTTGCCGGCGCCGTCGACGATGGTGGTGTTCTCCTTCTCGATGCGCACGCGCTTGGCCCGGCCGAGCATGTTGAGGCCGACATTCTCAAGCTTGATGCCGAGGTCCTCGGAGATCACCTGGCCGCCGGTGAGGATGGCGATGTCCTCGAGCATGGCCTTGCGACGGTCGCCGAAGCCCGGCGCCTTCACGGCCGCGACCTTGAGGCCGCCGCGCAGCTTGTTGACGACGAGCGTGGCGAGCGCCTCGCCCTCGACGTCCTCGGCGATGATGAGGAGCGGCTTCGACGACTGCACGACCGCTTCCAGAACCGGCAGCATGGCCTGCAGGTTGGAGAGCTTCTTCTCGTGGAGCAGGATGTAGGCGTCCTCGAGTTCGGCAACCATCTTGTCGGGGTTGGTGATGAAGTACGGCGAGAGATAGCCGCGGTCGAACTGCATGCCTTCGACGACTTCGAGTTCGGTCTCCGCGGTCTTGGCTTCCTCGACCGTGATCACGCCCTCATTGCCGACCTTCTGCATGGCCTCGGCGATCATCTTGCCGACCGACTCGTCGCCGTTCGCCGAGATGGTGCCGACCTGGGCCACTTCCTCGGAGGTCTTGATCTTCTTGGCCGACTTGGCGAGGCTGGCGACGACGTCGGAGACGGCGAGGTCGATGCCGCGCTTCAGGTCCATCGGGTTCATGCCGGCGGCAACCGCCTTGGCGCCCTCCTGGACGATCGCCTGGGCGAGCACGGTCGCGGTCGTGGTGCCGTCGCCGGCCATGTCGTTGGTCTTCGAGGCGACCTCGCGCACCATCTGCGCGCCCATGTTCTCGAACTTGTCTTCAAGCTCGATTTCCTTGGCGACGGTGACGCCGTCCTTGGTGATGCGCGGCGCGCCGAACGACTTGTCGAGCACGACGTTGCGGCCCTTCGGCCCGAGCGTCACCTTCACCGCGTCGGCGAGGATGTTGACGCCGCGCAGCATGCGCTCGCGGGCGTCACGGGAGAATTTTACTTCCTTGGCAGCCATTTCTCAGCTCCTGGGCCTTCGGCCCGAATTTCAGGTTGAAGATGCGGATGTGGGAGGCGTGTCTCAGCCGATGACGCCCATGATGTCGGACTCCTTCATGATCAGGAGATCCTCGCCATTGAGCTTGACTTCGGTGCCCGACCACTTGCCGAAGAGCACGCGATCGCCCGCCTTCACGTCGAGCGGAACGAGCTTGCCCGCCTCGTCGCGAGCGCCCGAGCCCACGGCGATGATTTCGCCTTCCTGCGGCTTCTCCTTGGCGGTGTCGGGGATGATGATCCCGCCGGCCGACTTCTCCTCAGATTCGACCCGGCGTACGACCACGCGGTCATGAAGCGGGCGGAATTTCGTCTTTGCCATGTTCTTGAACCCTCGGAATGGGATGTTGATATCTCCTCCGCCCGGGAACCCGGAACGGCTGTTAGCACTCGCGAGGCGCGAGTGCTAACGTGGCGGTCAGATAATTTCTGGCATTTCCGGAGTCAAGACGCGCGGTCGAATTCATCCGGCTTCGCTTCCGGCTTTCGCGGCCGATTCAGCACCATGAGTGGGCAATGCTCGGAAAAAGCATAGTCGCCGCTCGATACGACGTCCACGTCGTTGAAGCATTCGGCGGCCTCCGCGGACAGCATCGCAACGGTTGCGAAGCTGTAGACGGTTTCGGAGCGGGCGTAGACATCGATCGTGCCGATGACGGGAAGCGGCCATCCGTTGGCCGACGCAAGCGCGTCCCGGTCCGGAAACAGCCGGTTGAAGGCCTTGAGGATCGTTCCGACCGGGATCGCCCGACCGGGATCGGCAGCCGCGCAAGTCATGGCGATCCGCCATTTCAGGGCATGAAACGTTCCGGCCGTTCCCGTCATTGCCCGCGTTCGGATGGCGGCCGGATCTTCCGGCCTGTCGGGGCTCGCGAAAGTCCGGACGACGGCGCGTCCGTCCGGCCGCAACACCCGCGCGATTTCACGAAACAGCCGCCGGCGCTCCCCTGATGAGCCGAGAGCGGAGAGGCAGCCGTCGCCGATGATCGCCGTGGCGCTGTCGCGCTCTACCGGCATGCCCAGCCAATCGCCGATGATCGCCCGCCGCATGTCGGTGTCGCCGGGCCAGATGCCGGCGATCATTTGCGGCGACTGGTCGAGCGCCGTGAGCTTCCGGCCGATCGTCGCCAGTTCGGGCGTGACGCCGAGCATCACGATCTCGTCGGACCATCCAAGCGCCCGCCGGTAAGCCGCCACGGCTTCCGGTGGAGGGCGCAGCGGTGGACCGAGCAGATCCCAATGGCGGCGCACCGCGTCCCAGTGGCTCGTCGTCTGGTCCAATCGCCGTCCGGCCTCCCGCGCGTGCCTTGGATTCCAAGAATCGTCAGGTAAAATATGCCGCAGGTATCCGCAAGAACCGGGGGAAATTCTGGCGCGTATTGCGGTCATCACGCATGAGTTCGACCGGTTTCAGGGCAGGCGCGGACTTCTGCGTCGCATGCACAGCCTGTTCATGCTCTTCGGAATACTGGCCGAACTGCGCCGTCGCGGCCATTCGGCAGAAGTGGTTTCAGGTGTTTCGGATCGGATCGAGGCCGACGCGGCGGTGCTGCATGTCGATGCCACCATCGTCCCGCCGGAGTATCTCGACTTTGCAAGCCGTTTTCCCTTCTGCCTCAATATCGGTGCGACGGATATTTCCAAGCGAAGGGTGAGCAGCGCGCTTGTCTCGGCGAAGGACGATTGGGATGGCCCGGTTATCGTCAAAAGCAACTTCAACGCCCGCGGGATGCCGGAGTTCTGTATGAACGGCCGCGCCAGGAAGCGCGGTCGCCGGCCACCGTTCCCCAATGCGCGCGTGCTGCCGGAATATATCGTGCACGAGCGGCGCGCGGACGTGCCGCGCGAAATCTTCGAACGGCCGGATCTCGTGGTCGAAAAGTTCATGCCGGAGCGTGCGGGAGACGGTTTCGCCGCCTGCTTCTGGATCTTCTGCGGGGAAAGCGAGCGCTGCACGCGCTACGTCTCAAGGGATCCGCTGGTCAAGGGAGCCAGGGTCGTGCGCAGCGAGCCGATGTGGGTCCCCGATGAGCTGCGGGTCCGCCGGCGCGAACTCGGCTTCGACTACGGCAAGTTCGATTTCGTCATGCATGACGGCCGGGCGGTGCTGCTCGATGCCAACAAGACCCCGGGCGGCAGCCCCAATCTGGCGAGCGCCATTGCCGCGGGCACAGCCTCGCTGGCGGACGGCTTCGAGGGCCTTATCCGACGGTCCTGAAGTTCGAAATCCTCGCGGAGCGTAGCCCCCGTTGCCGGATCGGTCCGGAGACGCGAAGCGAGGCAAGGCGCTATTGGGAATAGTAGAGAGGGCCGGTGACTTTCGCCTCGCGGCCGCCGAGTTCGGCGGTGCAGTCGCGTTTGATAAAAGATGAGCCGCGCATCTCCAAAGGGTTGGCAACCAAACCCACGCAAGTGCTGGTGGTGGCCGTTTTGACGGGGTTTTTAAAAAAGCCCCGGGAGGAAAATAT
>JBQCFH010000157.1:0-4512 GCA_051959385.1 Rhizobiaceae bacterium
GGGCCAAAAGCGCCGATCCCGAAGAGAAGCCTGGACCCGCGAGAGATACACAACCGCCAGAAAGGAGCCTGAGGTGCTTGACCAATGACGGCCGATTAGAGAGGCCAGGGCCGAAAGGCAGCGTGGAGAGGATGAAGCGCGTAAATGGGTGCGGCGGATGAGCGGCATTCAAACAGAAAAAGCGGACCGATGATATCGGCCCGCTTTCCGTCGTACATCGCTTGATCGGCTACGCCGCCTTGATGAAGGTGCCGTTCCTGAGTTCGTTGACCGCCTGGATCAGCTCCTCACGCGTATTCATGACGATCGGCCCATGCCAGGCGACCGGCTCGGCGATCGGCCGGCCCGAAACGAGCAGGAAGCGGATGCCGCGCTCGCCGGCCTGGACCGTGACCTCGTCGCCCGCGCCGAACACCACCAGCGTACGGTCGCCGCTCATGTCGCGGATGAAGTGCTCTTCTTCGCCCAGCCCCTTCTCGACCAGCACGCCGAACGGCTTCGAGGCGTCGCGGAAGGTGCCCGAGCCCTCGAAGATATAGGCGAAGGCGGAAGAGCGCGTGTCGACTGGCAGGATCTTCTTCCTGCCCGCCGGCACGAAGACGTCGAGATAGCGCGGATTGGCGGCGACGCCCTCGACCGGACCCTTCCTGCCCCAGAACTCGCCGGTGATGACGCGCACGATCGTGCCGTCATCGTCGATGATCTCCGGGATCTCGCCCGCCTTGACGTCCTGGTAGCGCGGCGCCGTCATCTTCAGCGAGGACGGCAGATTGGCCCAGAGCTGGAATCCGTGCATGCGGCCCTTGGCGTCGCCCTTCGGCATCTCCTGGTGCATGATGCCGCTGCCCGCCGTCATCCATTGCACGTCGCCGGCGCCGAGCGAGCCGCGGTTGCCGAGGCTGTCGCCATGCTCGACCGAGCCGGCCAGAACATAGGTGATGGTCTCGATGCCGCGATGCGGATGCCAGGGGAAGCCGGCGAGATAATCCTCGGGGCGGTCGTTGCGGAAATCGTCGAAGAGCAGGAACGGATCGGCCAGCGAGGGATCGCCGAAGCCGAAGGCGCGGTTCAGATGCACGCCGGCGCCTTCCAGCGTCGGCTGCGACTGCGAAATCTGTCTGACGGGTCTGATGGACATGGGACAACTCCCTGGTTTGAAGTTGTCCCAAATCTAGCGATTGAGCGGTCCCGTTGCGAGCCGGCGGGAGCTACGCACTGTTCACAGAAGAGACGCACCCGATCCCGATCCGGCTCGGCATCAAGAGCGGGTCACAGCTTCTCCAGGCTGAGCAGGCCGGGCTCGCCGCGCCAGGAACTGGCAATGCCGGCTGCCGCCTTGCTTTCGGTTGCGGTGTCGCCGCTCGCCTTCGCCGCCTGCTCCAGGCCGTAAAGCGCCCAGGCGCTGTCGCGCGAGCGGTCTAGCGCCGCTTCGAACTCTTTTTGCGCGCCTTGCGCGTCGCCGCTCTTAAGCAGCGCAGCGCCGAGCGACTGCCTCACCGGATAGTACCAGAAGGGCGGTTCCATGTAGGGAATCGTGTCCTGGCTCGACGCGGCCTTGCGCCAGTACCCGATTGCCGCGCCGTTGTCGTTCTCAGCCTGCGCGGCGCGCGCAAGCACCACATTCTCCGCTACATCGAGCACCGGACGCGCCGGGATCGCCCAGGCGTCGAGCGTCGACCAGTCCGTCTCCGCGGCAATCTTGCGGATGGCCTCCGCCTCCGCATGTGCGCCCGCTACGTCCTTCTTTTTCGCGAAGGCGACGCCCCGTGCATAATGGCGCATGGCTTCGACATAGGGCGGCGCGCCGACCGGATCGGGCAGCGCCAGCACCATGTCCGGATCGCCATATTGCGCCCAGGCGAAATAGGGCGCGGCCTTGACCGGCTGCGCGATCGGGATCGCCGAGGCGACGTCGTTGCCCAGCCATTTGTCCAGCTTTTCGGCCGAGGCGAGAACTGTCTTGGCGTCTCCCAGAAGCTGCGCCGAGACCAGGACGAAATGTATGTTGTGGGAATAGTAGCCGATCGGGTAGACGCCGGTCGCGCCGGTTTCGGTGATGTAGCTCTCGTCCACCTTCTCGGCGGCCTCATTGGCGGCAAGCGAGTCGGCATAGCGGCCGACGCGGAAATATATGTGGCTCGGCATGTGGACGATGTGCCCGGCTCCGGGCATTAGCGCCGCCAGCCGGTCGGCATAGGCCTCGGCACGTTCCGGCCGGTCGGAGGCTTCCACCAGGTGAATGTAGAGATGGATCGCGTATGGATTGTCCGGCGCCCGCGCCAGCACTCCCTCCAGGCGCTTCTCTATGTCGGCCGTGCGGCCTTTCGGCTCCTTGCCGCCCGGCTGCCAATAATCCCAGGGCTGCGTGTCCATTCCGGCCTCCGCCGCGAGCACCGCGAACTGGAGGTCGTCCGGATACCTGTCGGAGAGCGCCGCCAGGGCGTCGGCGTAGGCCGCGTCGAGCTGTGGTCGTTCCGCGGCGGGATTGTCCGAATAGCGCGCCGCCACGGCGTCGATCAGCCCGCGCTCCTTGGGGCTCGCCTTGCCGGCGAGCGACTGCGCCTTCTTCAGGGCGGCGAGAGCCGGCGCATTCGCATCCGGGTTCATCGGCACGTTGATGTTGGGCCCAAGCACTATCGCCTCGAACAGAAAACACAGCGCGCAGTCGGGATCGAGGCGCTGTGCCTTGCGGAAAGCGCGCCGCGCCTCGGCATGGTTGAAATTGTTGGCGAGCCTCAGGCCCTGATTGAAGTAGCTCCGCGCTTCCTCGCTCTTCGTGCTGACGGGATAGCTGAGCGTGCCGAGATCTTTCCAAAGGGGCGGCTCGGCGTCCTCATAGGCCTTGGTCGCCGACGGCGATTGTACCTGTTGCGGAATGTCCGCGAACAGGCAGTGCGAGGATTTGGTGATCGCCTGCGGAACGTCGGCCCCGCCAAAGTGCGCCGCGGCGGCTCCCGCGCCAACGCCGGCGACGAGGAGAAGCGGCAATCCTCCAAGTGAAAAGCGGCTAGGCAGTCGCATGCGAACCTCCCATGTGTTCCGGATCGCGGACCGCCCGCGCCAAGGATGGGCGCTCCCGGCCGGTCCGGCAATTCGGTCGATGGGCGCAGGCCGTTCCAAAGCCCGGCCCGCAATGGGAGACAACGCCCCTATCCAAAAGGAGTAGCGCCGGCCTTCCGCTTTCAGCGCGCGGCGGTCTTCAATCGTTCCGCGACCAGGTTTGCGAGCCTTTCCGCCACTTCGGTCTTGCCGAGTTCCGGCCATTCCTCGACGCCCGCGGCGGAGACGATGCGGACCCGGTTGCGCTCGCCGCCCATGATGCCCGTGCCTTCCGAAACGTCATTGGCGACGATGATGTCCGCCCCCTTCTTTTTCAGCTTCGCTGCCGCATTCTCCAACAGGTTCTGCGTCTCGGCGGCGAAGCCGATGACCAGCGCCGGCCGGTTCGCGGAATGACCGATCTCGGCCAGGATGTCGGGGTTCTCCATCATCCGAAGCACTGGCGGTTCGCCGCCCGCGACCTTCTTGATCTTTTCTCCCGAGCAGTCGGCCGCGCGCCAGTCGGCGACGGCGGCGACCATCACGGCCGCGTCCGCCGGCAGCGCCGCCACCACCGCCTCGCGCATCTCGCGCGCGCTTTCCACATGCACCGTGGAGACGCCGGCTGGATCTGGAATCGAAGCCGGACCGGACACCAGCCGCACCTCCGCGCCCAGCGCCGCGAGCGCGGCGGCGACGGCATGCCCCTGCTTGCCGGAAGAGCGGTTGGCGATATAGCGGACGGGATCAATCGGCTCGTGCGTCGGACCGGAGGTGACGACGATCTTCCGCCCGGCAAGCGGCTTCGGCCGCCCGTCGAGCAGTTTTTCGATCGCGGCGAGGATCGTGAGCGGCTCGGCCATGCGCCCTTCGCCCGCTTCGCCGCTCTCGGCCATCTCGCCCTTTTCCGGGCCGATGAAGTGAATTCCGTCCGCTGCGAGCGACGCTCGATTGCGCCGCGTCGCCGGATGGTTCCACATCCGGGGGTTCATCGCCGGGGCGATCAGAACGGGCTTGTCGGTCGCCATCAGTACGGCGGAGGCGAGGTCGTCCGCGTGCCCGCCGGCCATCTTGGCCATCAGGTCGGCCGTCGCCGGCGCAACGACGACCAGGTCAGCTTCGCGCGACAGGCGGATATGGCCGACATCGTGCTCGTCCTCGCGGTCGAAGAGCTCGGTGTAGACCTTGCCGCCGGCAAGCGCGCCCACCGAAAGCGGCGTGATGAAATGCTGCGCGCCAGCGGTCATCACCGCCCGCACCGACGCTCCGCGCTCGCGCAGCCGCCTGATCAGGTCGAGCGCCTTGTAGGCCGCAATGCCGCCGCCGATGATGAGCAGGACGCGTTTTCCGGACAGGGCGGTCACGCCGTTAGCCCCCTTCACGCCGGCTTCAGCGCCGGCTCGATGTCGGTATGGATGAAATCGTCGCCCTTGAAAAGGAGTGGCAAATTGCGCGTCTTCGCCAGCGCATAGG
>JBQCFH010000158.1:0-2659 GCA_051959385.1 Rhizobiaceae bacterium
GCGGTCGCCGTCACGACCTGGAAGCAGCGCGGCGAGACCTGGGCCTGCGAGCGCGGGCCGATGTCGAAGATCCCCGAGCGCGAAGAGGCGGACTACCGCGCCTGCATGCTTGGCCTGCGCGATTACGTCAACAAGAACGGCTTCAAGAATGTCGTGCTCGGCCTGTCGGGCGGCATCGATTCGGCGCTCTGCGCAGCGCTTGCCGTCGACGCGCTCGGCGAGGAGCGCGTGCACGCGGTGATGCTGCCCTACCGCTATACGTCGAAAGCGTCGCTGAAGGACGCGGAGGACTGTGCCCGGGCGCTTGGCTGCCGTTATGACATCGTCCCGATCATGGACCCGGTGCAAGGCTTCTCGCACGCGCTTTCGCAGCTTTTCGAGGGGACCAGCGAAGGCATAACCGAGGAGAACCTGCAGAGCCGCGCGCGCGGCACCATCCTCATGGCCATCTCGAACAAGTTCGGCTCGATGGTCGTCACCACCGGCAACAAGTCGGAAATGTCGGTCGGCTACGCGACGCTTTACGGCGACATGAACGGTGGCTTCAACCCGATCAAGGACCTCTACAAGATGCAGGTCTACGCCCTCTCGAGATGGCGCAACGCGCATGTCCCGCCGAGCGGGCTCGGCCCCTCGGGCGAGGTGATCCCGGCGAACATCATCGACAAGGCGCCTTCGGCGGAGTTGCGCGAGAACCAGACGGACCAGGATTCGCTGCCGCCCTATCCGGTGCTCGACGAAATCCTCGAATGCCTTGTCGAGAAGGAGATGGGGACAGGCGAGATCGTCGCGATGGGCTTCGACCGCGAGACCGTCCAGCGCGTCGAGAACCTGCTCTACATCGCCGAATACAAGCGCCGCCAGGCGGCGCCGGGGGTGAAGATCACGCAGAAGAATTTCGGCCGCGACCGGCGCTACCCGATCACCAACCGCTTCCGCGACCGCGGCTGAGGCTTTCCGTCAGTACCGGCCGCGCGGTGCGTCCGGTCCGTTGGTGAGGTCGGGCGCGCCGGCCAAGCCATGGATCATCTGTCCGATGAAGGTGGTTTCCTTGCCGCCCGTCGGCGTCGTGCGCGAAACGAAGTCGAAGAGCTTGCCGTCCTTCAGCCCGTATTTGGCGATCCTGGTGACGCGGTCGTCGTCGCCGAAATAGATCGCCAGGACCGTCTGCGAGACGATGTGCAGCTTCTGGAACTCCGCCGCGCGCACTCGCTTCTGCGAGATATAGTAGTAGACCTCGTTGCCGAAGGTAGCGGTCGTCGAGGGCGTACCGAGCGCGAGAAGGACCTGTTCGCGGCTCGATCCGACCGGCACCTGGTCCAGCATTTCCTGGTCGATGACGTAGCCGCTGGTAATGGTTTCGTGGCCGTTGATCGTCGAGAGGGCGTCCTTGCTGCATCCCGCAAGCGAAAGCGAGGCAACCGAAATCGCGGCCGCCGCCGCGCCCGCCTGCCATTTTCTCTTGAAATTTGTCCGCTGCAACGACAACTCCCCGCTATCAATGCGCCGCTTCGCCTTGCGGCAGGGCGCGAAACCGGTAAACCAGCTTTGGCTCCGATGCAACCGAGCGACGGCGGCCACAGCTGCGGAAAAGGATAAAGCCGGGCATGTTCTCACGATTATTCGGATCGAACCGGCGAATGAACCGGGCCGTTACCGAGCGCCTCTACGGAGAGATCGTGGCAGCCGCGCGGCAGCCGGTGCTCTATGCCGAATATAATGTTCCCGATACGCCGCTTGGCCGGTTCGAGATGCTGTCGCTGCATTTGTTCCTGATCCTTCACCGGCTGCGTGCGGAAGAAGGGGCCGCCAAGGCGGTGGCGCAGGAGCTCACCGACGATTTCTTCCAGGACGTCGACCACTCGCTTCGGGAACTCGGCATCGGCGATCACGGCATTCCGAGGCGGGTGAAGAAGCTCGGCCGGATGTTCTACGGGCGCGCCGTGGCCTATGGGCGGGCGCTTGACGAAAGCGATCGCGCCGGGCTCGCGGCGGCCTTGAGGCGGAATATCCGCCCAGACGAAGAGAACTGGCCGGAAGCGGAGCAACTCGCCGACTACACGATGGCCGCCTGGGCATATCTTGTGGGCACGGCCGCCGATGCGTTCTCCTCGGGAAGCTTCCGTTTCGAGCGGCCGGAGATGCTGGAGCAGACGAAATGAAAGAGACGGCGAAGAGCCCGGTTTCCTTCAAGGTGAGCGTCGTGCGGCTGCCGAAGAAGGGCATGCCCGTCTCGCTCGACGCGGGGCCGGAGCAGTTGGCCGCATTGGCGCGCGAACACGGTCTCCTCGACGTCAAGCGATTCCACGCTGACTTGACGGTCTCGCCATGGAAGGGCGACGGCGTTTCGGTTTCCGGCCGCGTCGAAGGCGATATCGTGCAGGAATGCGTCGTCACGCTGGAGCCGGTCGACGCCCATGTCGAGGAGGAGATTTCGGCTGTTTTCGTTCCGGAGGATTCGCGGCTCGGCAGGTTCGATGAGCATTCCGGCGGCGAGATGGTCCTCGACCCTGAAGGCCCCGATGCGCCGGAAAGCTTTTCCGGCACGACGATCGATGTCGGGGCGCTCGCCGAGCAGTTCTTCGCGCTTGGGATCGATCCTTATCCCCGCAAGGAGGGAGTAGAAACTTTCGAGGCGGGGGATCAGGAGGAGGACGAT
>JBQCFH010000159.1:0-3659 GCA_051959385.1 Rhizobiaceae bacterium
TTCGCCGGCCGGATGCTGTCGGTCTTCGAGGCGCTGCGCCTGCGCGCGGTGCTGGTCTTCCTCGCCGTGTGGATGATCGTCAACCTCGTTACTGGCCTCGGCTTCATGACGCCGGGCATGACCAATCCGATCGCCTGGGAAGCGCATATCGGCGGCTTTCTGGCCGGATTCCTCTGCCTTGCGCCCTTCGTTGCGGGGCCGATCGAGGATGAGCCTGCGGAGCCGCGATCTTGAAAATGCCTTGAGGCGGGAGCACCATGGCAGCCGCCGGGGAGGGGTGGTTGTCTTGGAGGACGCTGATGACCGTGAGATCCATCCTGGAGGAGAAGGGCCGCCAGGTTTTCACCATAGGCCCGGACGAGACGCTGACCGACGCGATCCGGCTTCTCGCGGAAAGACGGATCGGCGCCGTGGTCGTGCTGAAGCCGAACGGCGGCATCGGCGGCATTCTCTCGGAGCGCGACATCGTGCGCGCGCTGGCTGAAGCGGGCGCCGAGGCGCTGACGCGGCCCATCAGTGCGTTCATGACCCCGAAGGTGACCACCTGCCACGAAGGGAATACGGTCAACGAGGTCATGGAGGTGATGACGCGGGTCCGCTTTCGCCACCTTCCCGTCGAGAGGGAGGGGAAGCTGGTGGGGCTTGTGTCGATCGGCGACGTCGTCAAGCGTCGCATCGAGGATGCGGAGCGCGAGGCCGAGGACATGAAAGCCTATATCGCCACGGCGTAGCGACGGGCCGGCTCCGCCTTTTCCGGCCAGCGGAAGCGAGGCGGTGGCCGGAAAGGACCACCGCCGCTACGCGTCTCCAAGCTTCCAGGCAGCATGACGCAGCGGCCGAACGACGGGGCAGCCACGACGCGCGTCATCCCGGAAGGTCGCCCGAACGCAGTGAGGGCGGCCTGTTCGGGATCTATCGATGCGGAAGCGAGGTGATGGTGGCCGCAGGCTCTTCGCGTGTCGAGGAACAGTCCCCGAAGCAGTGCCTTGAGGGCTCAAATCATTTCGTTCGAATGTCGGCGATGGGATTTCCGGCAACCTCAGGTTAGCGCTATAGCGTAGTCCTCGATCACCGTGTTCGCCAGCAGCTTCTCACACATGGCCTTGAGATCGGCCTCCGCTTTCGCCCTGTCGGAACCGGATAGTTCCAGGTCGAAGACCTTGCCCTGGCGCACCTGATCGACGCCGGCGAAGCCGAGGCCGGCTAGCGCATGCTCTATCGCCTTGCCCTGCGGGTCGAGCACGCCCGATTTGAGGGTGACGGTCACGCGGGCCCTGATCATGCGGGTCAGTGCGGCTTGCCGCGGCCGTTCGGCGAGGAGGAGACCAGCACCGGTCCCGTCGGGCGCGGCGGCTCGTTCTCATTCATGATGCCGAGCCGGCGCGCGACCTCCTGATAGGCCTCGACCAGCCCGCCCATGTCGCGGCGGAAACGGTCCTTGTCGAGCTTGTCCTGGGTCGTCACGTCCCACAGCCGGCAGGAATCCGGCGAGATCTCGTCGGCGACGACGATGCGCATCATGTCGCCCTCGTAAAGCCGGCCGCATTCGATCTTGAAGTCGACGAGCTGGATCCCGACGCCGAGGAAAAGACCGGAGAGGAAATCGTTGACGCGGATCGCGAGCGCCATGACGTCGTCGATCTCCTGCGGCGAGGCCCAGCCGAAGGCGGTGATGTGCTCTTCGGAGACCATCGGGTCGTCGAGCTGGTCGGCCTTGTAATAGAATTCGATGATCGAGCGCGGCAGCACCGTGCCTTCCTCGATGCCGAGCCGCTTGGCAAGCGAGCCGGCGGCGATGTTGCGCACCACCACTTCCAGCGGAATGATTTCGACTTCCTTGATCAGCTGCTCGCGCATGTTGAGCCGGCGGATGAAATGGGTCGGGATGCCCATCCGGTTGAGATGATTGAAGATGTGCTCGGAGATGCGGTTGTTGAGCACGCCCTTGCCGTCGACGATCTCGTGCTTCTTCTTGTTGAAGGCGGTGGCGTCGTCCTTGAAGAACTGCACCAGCGTTCCGGGCTCCGGGCCTTCATAGAGAATCTTGGCCTTGCCTTCGTAGATGCGGCGGCGTCGGTTCATGGAGCGTTTCTCTGGGTTCGCGGCCCGGCACGTCGCACCCGCGGAAGACGGCGCGGCGGCGGCCGTTGTTGCGGCTAGTCAATGCCGGTCTCTATCGCAATAGAAGCCGTTGCTCAATTACGAATCCTCCCCATCAACCGATTTAGCGCCGGGCGGCTATGCGGCATCAGCGCCAAATGCCGCATGGAAGCCGATTTCGGATATATTGACCCGGTCGCCCCATTTTGGTTTCTGCGACCAGCGCCCATATAGGGCGGCAAATCGTTTCCGTTGCGGAGGGAACCTCATGACCGGAATTGAAGATCGTGAAAAAGGCTTCGAACGGAAATTCGCGTTCGACGAGGAACTGCGCTTCAAGGCGACGGCGCGCCGCAACAAGCTCTTCGGGCTTTGGGTCGCGGAGAAGCTGGGCAAGAGCGGGGCCGATGCAGAGGCTTATGCCAAGGCGGTCGTCATCGCCGATCTCGCCGAGGCCGGCGACCAGGACATCATCCGCAAGGTGCAGAAGGATCTCGACGGCGCCGGCATCTCGCTGTCCGACGGCGAACTGAAGCTGCGCCTGGTCGATCTGATGGCCGAGGCCATCCGGCAGGTCGAGGCGTCGAATTCCTGATTGCGCCGTGCCCGCCGACGGCGGTTCCGAGCCTTTTTGTTGGGCCACGGACTTCCGGGCGCGCTGTCCATCTGATTGAATGCGCCCGCATTCAATCAGGGACCATATCATGACGCTTGCTGCACGCCTGAAGGCCGGCGAAATCATCTTCACGGCCTGGTCGGGCATTCCCGACTCCATCACGGTAGAAACGCTCGCGCGGACCGGCTTCGACACGGTCACGCTCGATATGCAGCATGGCGCGCATCATGAGGACAGCGTCGCGCGCGGCATACTGCCGATCCTGCATGCCGAAAAGCACGCGGTCGTGCGCGTTCCGGTCGGCCGCTTCGACATGGCGAGCCGGGCGCTCGATTTCGGCGCCGAGGCGGTGATCGCGCCGATGATCAACTCAGTCGACGACGCCCGCCGTTTCGCCGCGGCGATGAAATATCCTCCCGTCGGCGAGCGCTCCTGGGGACCGACCTTCGGCCTGCCGCGGCGGCACAAGAAGCCCGAGCTTAAGGCATGGCTGAGGGGCGCGAACGCCGACACCGTGTCCTTCGCCATGATCGAGACCCGCCGGGCGCTCGACGCGCTGGACGACATCCTCGAAGTGCCCGGCATCGACGCGATCTTCGTGGGGCCGAGCGATTTCTCGATTGCCTGGACGGATGGAGGCGAGATCAACACTTCTCTCGAGGACATGATGCCGGCGATCGAGCGCATCGCCAAACGCGCGCTCGACGCCGGGAAAGTGACCGGCATCTTCGCCGTCGATCCGAGCTTCGCCGGCCGTTACGCGGCGATGGGATACCGGTTCATCGCGCTCGGCACCGAGGCGATGTACATGGCGCTCGGCGCCAACGACCTGATCGGCCGGGCGCGCGCCTCGATCAAATAGCTGTTATTTCAGCCGCGACAGGAAGCTTGCGAAGGCCATCGATCCTTCCGGCCATGGCCCGTAGCCGGCCGCGTCGTCGAG
>JBQCFH010000160.1:0-3175 GCA_051959385.1 Rhizobiaceae bacterium
TTCATTGGGCGAGGAGGACTGCACCTCCCGCCCCTCGAACAGGATGTTGCCCTTTGTCACCTCGCCGCGCTCGCCGCGCAGGAGGTTGGAGATCGCCTTCAGCGTCGTCGTCTTGCCGGCGCCATTGGCGCCGAGCAGCGCCGTGATCCCGCCGGCCGGCACCGAGAAGGACACGCCCTTCAGGACGAGGATCACCCGGTCGTAGATCACCTCGATGTTGTTGACCGAGAGGATGGTGTCGGAGGCGGGGTCAGGGTTGGTTGCGTTGGTCATCGAGGCTCCGGAAGCGGCCACCCTCCCCCTTGTGGGGAGGGTCGGCGAGCAGGCGTCGCTATGCGGCGCTTGCGAGACGGGGTGGGGTAAACGGGCCTGTGATGATAAACCCCCACCCCGATCCGCGTTGCGGATCGACCCTCCCCACAAGGGGGAGGGTGAGTGTTCTACATCTTGCACTCTTCGTTGATCGGCCAGGGCTTGTTGGCCTCGGCATATTCCTTGGCCTTGGCCTGTTCCAGCGGCACGATGGCGTCGCGGTCCGCCGTCAGCAGGTCCGACGCCTTCTCGAATTTCTGTCCGTTCCACTGCAGGATCCAGGCCCCGCCATGGCCGGCGTGGTTGGCGCAGCTTGTCTTGAACGGCGCGATCATGCCCTCGGCGCCGACTTTCTTGATCGCCGCCTCGTCGAAATTAAGGTTCTCCAGGCCCCAGCGCAGCTGGTCCGGCGTGATCACCTTGGCGTTGAAATGCTCCTGCGCCGCCTTGATGCCCTCGGTCAGGAACATCGAGATCAGGACCCCGCGCTGATAGAAGACCCAGTCGAATTCGCCGTCTGCGATCTGCTGCTTCTTCGAGTCGAGCACGTATTTCTTGATGTCCTGCATGACGGGCGCATCGGAGACGGGAACGCTCCATGAGATCGACTTGTAGCCCTTGGCGGCCTCGCCGACCGTCTTCATGTCGCCGTCATGGCCCGACCACCAGATGCCGATGAAATGGTCCATCGGGAAGTGCGTCTTGACCGCCTCGCTGATGGCGCCGGCGTTCATGGCGCCCCAGCCCCACATCACGACATAGTCCGGCTTCTCGCGGCGGACCTGCAGCCATTGCGAGGACTGGTTCTGCATCTCCTTCAGGCCGACGGGGATCGCCATGAAGGTGAAGCCATGCTTCTTGGCCAGGTCCTCGAAAAGCGGGATCGGCTCCTTGCCGTAGGGATGGTCGAGGTGGAGCAGCACGATCTTCTTGCCCTTCAGGCTGTCGAGATTGCCGCCCGAAATGTATTTCAGGATCATGTCGGCGCCATCCCAGTAGCTGGCCGGCGGATTGAAGGCCCATTGGAAGATCTTGCCTTCCGCCATCGGCGAGAAGCCGTAGCCCGGCGCCAGGATCGGGATCTTGTCGACATTCGTCTTGGGCAGGACCTGCAGCGTGATGCCGGTCGACCAGGGCTGCGTCACCAGCGCCTTGTCCTTGGTCTTCTCATAGCACTCGACGCCCTTCTCGGTGTTGTAGCCGGTCTCGCATTCGTCATAGACGAGCTTGACGCCGTTGATGCCGCCGTCGCGCGCGTTCAGCATCTCGATATAGTCGCGCTGGCCGTCCATCAGCGGGATTCCGGTCGCCGCGAACGGGCCGGTGCGATAGGCCAGATTGGGCAGGTAGAGCGAATCCTCGGCGAACGAGGCCGGCACCGCCAGCACGGCCGAAGCGGCGACGGCCGCCCCCAGGACCGCGATTTTGCCAAACAGTTTCATTTTCCTTCCTCCACTTGTTCGTTTCTCCGACATGGATCGGGCGAACCCACCCCGTTTGTGCGGCCGGCTCCCATCGCCGGCCGCTTCTTGAAAGCCTCAGTGCGGGAAAGGCCAAAGGATGAGCTTTTCCCTGGTGATGCCCCACAGCCGCGCCAGCCCGAGCGGCTCGGCGATGAGGAAGAAGATGATCAGCGCGCCGATGATCATCGTGTTGATGTGCTGGAGCACGGCGGATTCGACCGTGACGCCGAAGACGCCCGGGATCCAGTTCAGCACCACCGGCAGCGCCACGATCAGGATCGCGCCCAAAAAATTGCCGAGGATGGAGCCGAGCCCGCCGATGATGGCGATGAAGAGGATGCGGAAGGAGAGCTGGACGTCGAAGAGGTTCGGCTCCGCCGCCCCGCGCCACAGGAAGACGAAGAGCGCGCCGCTGACGCCCGCCACATAGGAGGAGATCGCGAATGCCGACAGCTTCGCCCGCATCAGATTGATGCCGACGAGTTCGGCCGCGATGTCCATGTCGCGCACCGCCTTCCAGATGCGCCCGATCCGGCCGCGCGTGATGTTGATGGCGAACCAGGTTAGAACGCACACCACGAACAGCACGAAATAGTATTGCGTGATCGAGGCGGCCTGCGGCCCGGCGACGTAGACGCCGAACATCTGGATATTCGGCACCTGGATCGCGCCCGAAGTATTGTAGTTGTAGAGCCAGGCCCATTTCTCGAAGAGCCAGACCAGGAAGAACTGCGCGGCGAGCGTCGCGATTGCCAGGTAGAAGCCCTTGATGCGCAAGGACGGCAGCCCGAAGAGGATGCCGACCGCCGCGGGGAACAGGCCCGAAAAGGCGATCGCCACCAAGAGGTTCAGGCCGGGGAAGATGGTGGTGATCTTGTAGCAGGCATAGGCGCCCACTCCCATGAAGGCCGCCGTGCCGAGCGACAATTGCCCGGCATAGCCGGTCAGGATGTTGAGGCCGAGCGAGGCCAGCGAATAGATCAGCACCGGGATGAGCAGCGTCTGGAAGGCGAAATCGTTGGCGGTGAGCGGAAAGACCACCCAGGCGAAGAGCAGGATGACGCCAAGCAGCAGCGCGTCCTGGCGCACGGGGAACAGCGCGAAATCCGCCTCGTAGCTGGTCTTGAACTGGCCCGCGGTGCGATAGAGCATTTACGCCTCCCGCGCCTGTTCCCCCTCCCCCTTGAGGGGGAGATGGCTCGAAGGGCCAGAGGGAGGCGTTTCAGGCAAATGGGTCATCCTCACACCCGCTCGATGATCTTTTCGCCGAACATGCCCTGCGGC
This sequence comes from Rhizobiaceae bacterium, assembly GCA_051959385.1. Lineage (GTDB taxonomy): Bacteria > Pseudomonadota > Alphaproteobacteria > Rhizobiales > Rhizobiaceae > Mesorhizobium_L. The sequence goes on from JBQCFH010000160.1 coordinate 3,060, forward strand.
CGGAACAGAAGCACGATCAGCGCGAAGACGAAGGCGAACCAGGTTTCTGTGTTGCCGCCGAGCAGCGGCTGGCCCCAGTAGATCTCGAAGAGCTTCTCGAAGATGCCGATGGCGAG
>JBQCFH010000161.1:0-5167 GCA_051959385.1 Rhizobiaceae bacterium
CAAGGCGCCGGAACCGGCCTTCTTCGGCGGCCTCGACTACGTCAAGACCGACATCATCTCCGTCCCGCTGATGAAGGACGAGGAAGTCTACGGCTATTTCCTCACGCGCCTGGTCTATACGGTCGAGCCCGCTGTCATGAAAACGCTGTCGCTCCCGGCCGAGGCGCTGCTGGTCGACCAGGTCTACACCTACCTTTACGCCAATCCGCAGATCGACTTCGCCGATTACGCCCGGCTCGATCTCGACAAGCTGCGCAACGGCATCCGCGAATCGGTCAACAAGCGCGTCGGCAAGGAACTGATCCACGACGTGCTCATCGAGCAGATCGATTTCCTGACCAAGGCCGAAATCCGCGACAACACCATCCGCCGCCGCACAGGGACCATCGAGCGGACCGAGGGCACGCCGGCGCCCGTCGTGCACTGATCGCCGCCGGACCTGTCGGCGCTGCATTAGCCGGTCAGATGCACGCCCTGCAGGCTGGCGGCGAGCAGCGCCAGCCCGAACAGGAAAACCAGAAGCGCGCCGCCGATCTCGAAGGTGGATTGGATCGCACCGCTCACCCTTCCCCCGCCCGCGAGCCGCACGGCGACATTCTTGGCGAGCACCGCGGCCGTCGCCAGCACCGACACCGTGATCGCCGTGCCGATCGACATCGCGATCACCGAGGCGACACCGGCCGCCCACAAGCCGTTGAGGAAAGCGAAGGTCAGCACGATCAGCGCGCCGGTGCAGGGCCTCAGCCCTACCGCCACGATGGCCGACCAGGCCGCGCGCCAGTCGAATGTTCGGCCGCCGAGAAGCGTCGGGTCGGGCGCATGGCTGTGGCCGCATTCCGCGCAGATTTCGCCCGGCGCGTGCACATGAGCGTGATGCGCGTGGCCATGATGTGAATGATCGTGCCCATGCGGATGATGATGGTTATGCGTCGGTCCGTCGATGTGCATTGCCGGACCGCCGGCGACCGCCAGCGCAGGACGCCGCGTCGCCACCAACGCACCGATCTTGCGGAAGAGCAGCCACGCCCCGAACAGCGTCACCAGCGCATAGCTCAATATCTCGAGCGCCCACGTCGCATTGGTCATCGTGATCTCCGTGCCGCGCAGGAAAAGGAAGATCGCCGACATCAGGAGGATCGCGGTGACACCCTGCAGCGCGGCCGACACGAAGGAGAGCAAGATGCCGCGCCGCAACTCGACTTCGTTGGCGACCATGTAGGACGAGATGACCGCCTTGCCATGCCCGGGACCGGCGGCGTGGAAGACGCCATAGGCAAAAGAGATCGCGCCCAGGATCCAGAAAGCGTTGCCGTTCTGCTTGAGGCTGCGCATCGCCTCGGTAAGCGCATGATAGAAGCGCTGCTGCTCTCCGTTCACCCACTGCAGAAACCCCGCGAACGGTCCGCCCGGCACGATCTGCGGCTCCGCCGCGCCGATGCCGAGCGAGCTTTGGGCATGGGCGTGCGCAGCGAACGCGGCGGCCGCCGCAAGGCCCAAGGAAATCCCGGTGAGCTGGCGCGCAATGCTTCTGCTCATGGCTGGCAACTCAGTTCCAGTTTCGTCGCGAAAATCTTGCTCAAGTCCGTGGGATCGTTGAAGAAGGCGTCCGTCAGCGTCTTCTGGTTCTGCGCGATCGCCTGGTCGGGATCCGGGCGAATCACTTTTTTCGTGCAGTTGGCCGGCAGGCCTTCGACGACGATGTCGGCGTCGCTGTGGAAGTCGATCGCCGTATAGAAGGTCGGGTCATAGATGCCGAAATCCGTTTTGCCGGAGAGCTTCAGCGGCTCCTTCGGATGGCTCTCGAAGAGGATGAGAAGCCGGTTGTCCTGGAAATCGGCGACCAGGTGATCCGGCGCCTGCATGGCGATGTCCTTGCCGTTGCGGGTCACGAGCTGGAAATAATTGTAGTCGGCGAGCGAATGGTGAACGGTCTTGGCGACCGTCTCCAGTTCCGCTTTCTCCAGCTTCAGGTCCTTGTTCTTGTCGAACTGGACGAGCACGGTGCTCGAGAAGAAATCGTCGAAGCGCCAGACATGGCGCAGCGCCTTCACCGTTCCGTCAGGATCGATCAGAACCTCCAGCCGCGCATCTGCGAAGACATGGGGATGGGCGGCCGCGGGCGCGGAAAGGCAGGCGACAGCCGCCGCCGAGACGCACAGTGCCCTCAAGATGTACAGCGCTTGCATGGCAACCCGCAGCCGCCGGAATCAAACCCCGAACGTCACCCGAAAACGGGCGGAATTGGGACGCTCAGCCCGGTGGCGATTTTTCGCGTGCCCTAAACCACTGCACCAGATAGTCGACGAAGACGCGCACCTTGGCGGGCAGATATCGCCGGTGCGGGTAGACGGCGAAGATGCCGCCGCCGTTGAGCAGGAATTCGTCGAGCACTGCCACTAGGCGTCCGTTTTCGATCTCCGCCGCGGCGATGAAATCGGGCAGGATCGCGAAACCGAGCCCGGCAAGAGCCGCCGCCCGCGCGGCGATCGGACTGTTAACCTCGATCGGTCCCGAGACCGAGACGCTCATCGTCTCCCCGGCGCCGCCGGCGAACGGCCAGTTCGAAAGCCAGCGGCCGTTCGTGTCGATGATGCCGGGCAGGCTGGCGAGTTCCTGCGGCCGCGAAGGCTTGCCGTATTTCGCGATCGCTTCCGGCGAGGCGCACAGGCGAAGCGAAAACGGCGCCAGCTTGCGCGCGATCAGCGAGGAGTTCTCCAGCCTGGTGATGCGTATCGCGAGATCGAAGCCCTCCTCCACCAGGTCGACGAAGCGGTCGTCCAAATGGATTTCGAGCACGATGTCGGGATAGTCGCGCGCGAAGTCGATCAGCGATTGGCCGAGCTGCGCGTCCGCGAAGGTGCGCGGCGCCGATAGCTTGATGCGGCCCTTCACGTCGCCCGCCGATTCGCGCACCGCTTCCTGCAGGCTGTCGATCTCCCGAATGATCTCCGAAGCACGCGCGAAATAGGTGTGGCCGGCTTCGGTCAGCGAGAACTGCCGGGTCGTGCGGTTGAGGAGGAGCGCGCCGAGCTCGTCCTCCAACTCGCGTACATATTTCGACAGGAGCGCCTTGGAGCGGCCGATCTGGCGTGCCGCGGCCGAGAATCCCTCCGCCTCGACCACCGCGATGAAGGCGCGCATCCGCGTCAGCGTATCCATGGCCTCAGGCCTTTCGTCGGTCGGAAGGACGTGCGCCGCAATCTCGTTGGCAATGTCGCCCGTCGTCTATCGTTCGAACCTGTGAATTTTTCAACCCGGCCCCGATTTTTCATTGATTGGACATGATTTTCTTCTTATATCGCGATTGCCCAAAGTCGCACGTGCCTGTGGGCGTCCCCCGGGCCTCGGAATGGCGAGGCAATCGGGACGGTACCCGGGAAGTAACGAGCCCGGTCGGTTCAGCGGCCAGCCGCCGATCCGAGGACGCCTTGAAGCAACGACGGTGCGGGCCTTTCTAGTGTCTGCCGGTTGTCCATAGACCGGGGTTACTGAAGAGGCACACCTTCATTGCCGGCAGTGCGGAGCGGGTCCTCCAATCCAAAGCTGAGGCAGACAAAGCGAGCGGTCGCCGCAAGGCGTTTGCTCATCGCCGCGTAACTCGCGTTTCATGGTTCCGGTTACTCCACCGGCTGGGCCATGAGGTTCGGGAAACGCCCTTTGTCCACCGCGGAACGTTCAGGGCCGAGCGCCCAGCAATCCGCAGCTTGCTCGGCGGGTCCCTCGGGATCCGCGCAATGGAGAGACCGATGGCAACCCAGCGCATCCTGGATTTCCTCGCCACCCGACGACCGAACGGCCCCTGCCTCGTCGTCGACCTCGATGTCGTCGCCGACAATTATCGCGCCTTCGAGAAGGCGCTGCCCGATTCGCGCATCTACTACGCCGTGAAGGCCAATCCGGCGCCGGAGATCCTGCGCCTGCTCGCCGCGCTCGGCTCCTCCTTCGATACGGCGAGCGTCGCCGAGATCGAGATGGCGATGGATGCCGGCGCGCCGGCCTCCCGCATCTCCTTCGGCAACACGATCAAGAAGGAGCGCGACATCGCGCGCGCCTACGAACTCGGCATCCGCCTCTTCGCCGTCGATTGCGTCGAAGAGGTGGAGAAGGTCGCGCGCGCCGCGCCCGGCGCACGCGTCTTCTGCCGCGTGCTCACCGATGGCGAGGGTGCGGAATGGCCGCTGTCGCGCAAGTTCGGCTGCGTTCCGGCGATGGCGATCGACGTGCTGAAGAAGGCGAAGGCGCTCGGCCTCGACGCCTATGGCGTGTCGTTCCATGTCGGCTCGCAGCAGACGCATCTCGACGCCTGGGACCGCGCGCTGGCGGACGCCAAGCGTGTCTTTTCCACGCTGGCCGAGGAAGGCATCGTCCTCAAGATGGTCAACATGGGCGGCGGCTTTCCAACCCGTTACCTGAAGGATGTGCCGGCGGCTCAGGCTTACGGCCAGGCGATCTTCTCCTCGCTCAGGAAGCATTTCGGCAACCGCATCCCGGAAACGATCATCGAGCCGGGCCGCGGCATGGTCGGCAATGCCGGCGTCATCAAGTCGGAAGTCGTGCTCATCTCGAAGAAATCCGAGGAGGACGAGGTGCGCTGGGTCTATCTCGACATCGGCAAGTTCGGCGGCCTGGCCGAGACGATGGACGAGGCGATCCGCTACCCGATCGTGACCGCGCGCGACCACGACCGAAAGGTGCCGTGCGTGCTCGCCGGGCCGACCTGCGATTCGGCCGACGTGATGTACGAGAAGACGCCCTACCCGCTGCCCTTGTCGCTGACCATCGGCGACGAGGTGCTGATCGAGGGGACGGGCGCCTACACCACGACCTACGCGTCGGTCGCCTTCAACGGCTTCGAGCCGCTCCGATCCTACGTGATCTGACGGGTCTCCCGTCGGATCGCCCGGGTGCCGGCGTGTTCGCCGGCAGCCGGTTCGCCTGTGGAACGAATTTCTGCTCGTGAAGGATCGTGGCAATGGGCTTCTCGAATGAGCGTGCTGAGGGCGCGGCCTTTGGCGATTGGCTGATCTCCCCCCTTGAGGGGGAGGATGTCGCGTAGCTACAGGAGGGGGCTGCCCCCTCGACGATTTCACACGACACACCCCCCTCTGGCCTGCCGGCCATCTCCCCCTCAAAGGGGGAGATCAGCCAATCGCCAAAGGCCGCGCCC
>JBQCFH010000162.1:0-6252 GCA_051959385.1 Rhizobiaceae bacterium
TCGGATCCTTGCGGCCATGGGCGTTGCCGCCATGTCCCACCGGGACGTCGCGGAGAGCCTCGCCCGCGCCGAGGCTCCCGGCCATGCGACATCCGATTCAGCCGAGGCCGGGCGCTGTTTCCTGCCCGACTGGTTCGAGCGGGGAGGGGCCTGGGGCATATCGCTGCAACTCTACGAACTCCGCTCCCGCCGCAACTGGGGCATCGGCGACTTCGCCGATCTTGCGGAATTCTGCGCCATTGCCGCCCGCGCCGGCGCGGATTTCGTCGGCGTCAATCCGTTGCATGCGCTCTTCCTGGCGGAACCGGGCCGACGCAGCCCGTTCTCGCCTTCGAACCGGCTCTTCCTCAACCCGCTCTACATCGCCGTCGACAGGGCGCCGGGCTTTTCGCCGCAGATGGCCGATCCCGCCACTCTCGCAGGATTGCGGCAGATGCCGCTGGTCGACTATGACGGCGTCGCGGCGGCGAAGCTTTCCGCGCTCCGCCAGGCATGGCGTGCGTGGAATGCGGCCGGCGAAGATCGCTTCAAGCCGCTACTGGCGGATTTTCGCTCGTTCCGGACGGAGGGCGGAGAAACGCTTCGGCGTCATGCTCTTTTCGAAGCCTTGTCACTGGAATTGAGCGCCGCCGGACACGGAAGCGGGTGGACGGACTGGCCCGAGCCATATCGCGACATCGAAAGCGCCGCGGTCGAGGCTTTCGCCGACGCCCACGCCGACTCGGTCGATTTTCACATCTGGCTGCAATGGCTCGCCGACCGCCAGTTGGCGGACGCGGCGGAAGCAGCCCAGGCGGCAGGCATGCGCATCGGCCTTTATGCCGATCTGGCGGTCGGCGACGCGCCGGACGGTTCGGCCACCTGGAGCGAGCCCGGCCTATACGCGCGTGGCATGAAGATCGGAGCGCCGCCCGATTTCTTCAGCGCCAACGGGCAGGACTGGAACCTCGCCCCGCTTTCGCCCGCCGCCATGGCGGCTGCGAATTTCGCGCCGTACCGGCGCCTGATGCAGGCCTCGATGCGCCACGCCGGCGCGTTGCGTATCGATCACGCGATGGCGCTGCGCCAGCTTTTCTGGCTGCCGCAGGACGGCTCTCCCGCCGAGGGAGCCCATGTCCTCTATCCCATGGAGCGGATGTTCGAGGCCGTTTCGGAAGTATCGCGGGCATGCCGCACCGTCGTGATCGGAGAGGATCTGGGCTATGTGCCCGAGGGGTTCAATGACCGGATGGCGCGCTCGAGCGTCCTCTGCTACCGGCCGCGTTACTTTCAGGAGAGGGGCGAGGGCTTCGCCGCGGCGTGGGAATATCCGTGGCTGGCGCTGGCCTGCCTCTCCACCCACGACCTGCCGACCCTGAAGGGCTGGTGGCGCGGCGGCGACATCGTGCTGAGAGCGGAGCACGAATTGATCGACCCGGCTGCCGCCCGCGCCCAAACCGAAGACAGGCTGCGCAGGCGCACGGCGCTCGCCCGCCTGCTTGTCACCGATGGCGGCCTGCCTGCGGATTTTGACCCATCCTCCGATCTGGCCGACGGGGAGACGCTGAAGGATCTGGCCGTTGCCGCACATCGCTTCCTCGCCCGCACGCCCAGCCGGCTGGTCGCCGTCCGACTGGCCGATCTGACCGGCGAGAGCGAACCTACCAACGTACCCGGCACGGTCGATGCGTACCCCAACTGGCGGCCCAAATCCTTGCTTCCGCTCGAGGAGCTCGAAGACGCGCCCATTTTCCGCGCGGTGACGGATGCGATGGCGCGGGAGCGCCCCCGCCTGCCGTGAGGCCCCGCGCGGCAACGTTGCTGCTCTCATCCTGAAGACCCGAGTTGAGATCGGCGGATTCCTCGCCACGCCCTGCACATGCAGGCGGTTCTAGGTCAAAAATACCAAAGAACAGTGCGAAGGAACCAATTGCGATCCGGATGCGTTGCCTCCGTGTAACCAGGCGGAGTATTGCATGGATCAGATCGTCGAGCGTGGGTTACGCGAACCGGGCTGTTTTGAACAGATAATGTCCTTCCTTGCCGAGGGCGTAGTCGTCATGGACGATGGCGGCAACATCACTTGGGCAAACACGGCGGCGCTGGCTATGCATGGCGTCCAGCAGCGAAGTGAACTTGGAAGGACTTCGAAAGACTATGCGAGACGCTTCGAACTGCGCAATCGAAATGGCCGGAGGCTCGCAGCCGGCGGCTACCCCATGGCGCGCCTGCTTGCCGGCGAGAGTTTCCGCGACGTGGTCGTGGAGGTCCGCCCGAAACGGACGAGGGAACTCGTTCGCATCCATTCCGTCCGCGGACTGCGTCTCGAGAATGAATCGTCGGGAGACAGCCGGCTCGTTCTGATCATGCAGGACCTGACGGAACAGTTTGAGGCCGAGAGGCGGTTCGAGAGCGCGTTCAACGCCAATCCGGCGCCGGCGATCATTTGCCGTCTTTCCGACCTGCGCCACATCCGGGCAAACCAGGGTTTCCTGGAGATGACAGGCTTCAACCAGGACGAGGTGGTAGGCCGCTCGATTTACGAACTGGATCTGCTCGCAGGCGCGGATCGGCGCGACGTTGCCCTGGAATGCCTGCGCGCAGGCCGGACCGTGCCGCAGATGGAGGCCTGCATTCCCGTACGCGACGGAAAGAAGTTCGTCATCGTCGCGGGCGAACCCATCCGCATGGGCGAGGAGCCCTGCATGTTGTTCACTTTCGCGGATCTCGATCCGCTGAAGAACACGGAGCGCGCGCTTCGCCAGAGCGAGGAGAGATTTTCGAAATCCTTTCACCTCTCCCCGGTGGCGCAGACGATCGCGACCCTCCGCAATTTCCGCATTACCGAAGTCAATCGCGCGTTCCGGAACATCACCGGCTACACCGATGAGGAGAGCATCGGGCGCAGTGCGGCGGAGCTGGTGCTCTGGGTCGACAAGAAGGCGCAGCAGCAGGTCGAGGGCGCGATCGAAAGGGACGGCGGCGTCAGCGGCGTCGACCTCAAGATGCGCACCAAGGACGGATCGACGCTGGATTGCCTCATCTCGGCGGCGACACTGAACATCGGCGACGAGAACTGCGTGCTCTGGGTCATCCAGGACATTGGCGACCGGAAGCGTTCCCAGGAGGAACTCATTGCGGCGATCGAGACCGTGATGAAGGACACGTCGTGGTTCAGCCGAACGGTGGTCGAGAAGCTTGCCCGGCTTCGCCGCGCCACGGGGCCGGAACCGACCACGGCCGAACTGGACGAACTGACGGACCGCGAGCGCGACATACTGGATCTGATCTGCCAGGGTCAGAGCGACCAGGAAATGAGCCAGACGCTCGGATTGTCCCGCAACACCGTCCGCAACCACATTTCCTCTCTCTATCACAAGCTCGGCGTCAACCGCCGCGCCGCAGCGGTGATTTGGGCGCGCGAGCGCGGGCTGACCGGCCACGAGGACATCCATCGGGCGAAAAGGCGCCGGCAGGCCCGCCCCAGGAGCGTCGAAGAGGGACCGACTGACTAACGGAATTGGTATTTTCCGATCTTGCGGGTCTCTGCTCCGTTGTGGTCTCGTCCCGGCTTTGTTAACGAGCGCCGGGCCTCTTTTCGCGGTCGTCGGCTCCTGCTGATGAAGGCATCCCTTTTACACGCGCGATGCCCGGAAGGACGTGGCCAAGGTGGGTGGATTTTCGCTCCAACTCTACATCTCCGGAGACACGCTCAGCTCGCGGCGCGCGAAGGACAATCTTGCGCGTCTGCGTGAACGCGAGCCGATATCCTCCTGGCCGGTCGAAATAATCGACGTTCTTGCCGAGCCTCAGCGGGCCGAGGAAGCGGGCATCCTGGCAACTCCCACCCTTTCCTACGATCACCCGGCAAGTCCGAAGCGGATCGTTGGAGATCTTAGCGACACCAACAGGATTCTTAGATTCCTTGGGATCGCAGTGAAGGACGAGAAGCAATGAGCGAGGAAGGATTCGAAATCCCGGAAGTTCTTGAGCGCGTGAACACCGGCGTGGAGGCATTCGATGGGCTTGTCATGGGCGGCCTGCCGAGAGCCCGCACGACCGTGGTCGCCGGAACGCCTGGCAGCGGCAAGACCGTGTTCGCCACGCAATTCCTCGCGCATGGCATCGCGGACCAAGGCGAGAACGGGGTTTTCGTGACGTTCGAAGAGCCGCCGGCGGATATCGAGGCGAATATGCGCAGCTTCGGCTGGGACATGCCGCGCTGGCGCAAGGAAAAGCGCCTCGCCTTCGTCGACGCGAGCCCCTCCCACACCGACGAACTCGTCATCGGCGACTTCGACCTCAACGGGCTGCTTGCCCGGATCAAGCACGCGGCCGAGAATGTCCACGCGAAACGCGTCGTTCTCGATTCGCTTTCCCAGCTATTCGATCATTTTATCGGCGATCCCAAGCTGCTCCGGCGCGAACTCTTCCGCATAGGCACCGCGTTGAAGAAGGCCGGGCTGACGGTGCTCATGACCGCCGAGCGCAACAGCGAATATGGCGAGATAACCCGCCACCGCCTGGAAGAATTCGTCGCCGACAACGTCGTGATCCTACGCAATGTCCTCTATAACGAGAAGCGCCGCCGCACGATCGAAGTGCTGAAGATGCGCGGAAGCCACCACGTCGAGGGCGAGGCCCCCTTTACGCTTCTGACCGACCGCGGCGTCGTGGCCGTGCCGCTTTCATCGCTTCGGCTCGAGCAGCATTCGAGCATGACCCGGGTGACGAGCGGCGATCCAGGCATCGACGAGATGTGTGGCGGCGGTTTTTTCCGGGACAGCGTCACTCTGGTCAGCGGAGCGACGGGGACCGGCAAGACCCTCCTGGTGACGAATTTCCTGGCGGGCGGCGTCGCCGCCGGCGAAAAGGCCATCCTGTTCGGATTCGAGGAAAGCCGGGGGCAGCTCTTCCGCAACGCCCGCGGCTGGGGCGTCGATTTCGAGCAGATGGAGCAAGAGGGCAAGCTGAAGGTGATCTGCCTTTATCCGGAAGCTCAGGGACTGCCGGATCATCTCCTAATGATCCAGGCCCTCGTCGACGAGTTCGGGCCGAACCGGATCGCGATCGACAGCCTGTCGGCATTGGAACGCATCGCGCACGACACCGGGTTCCGCGAATTCCTGATCAGCATCACATCCTTCATCAAGAAGAGGGAGATTGCCGGCCTTTGCACCGCGACCAGCAAGTCCTTGATCGGCGGGCAGAGCGCGAGCGAGCAACATATCTCGACCCTGACCGATTCGATCATCCTGCTGCGCTACATCCAAGAACAGCAGATCATGCATCGCGGCCTCATGGTGCTGAAGATGCGGGGCAGCGAACACGCCAAGGAAATCCGCCGCTTTACCATCGACAGCTCGGGCATGCATTTCGGAGAGCCTTTCGGGGCCGCGCCGGACGTCTTTACGGAAGGTGCTCCTGGATGAAATGCGTCGGACAGGTGCCCGCCTAGACGATGTTCCATTCCCGCGAAGAGACCATGACACAAGCTGACTATGATCCGCAGAAGGTCGGAATCAGCCAGGCGGAAATCAACTTTCTAGTTGAGAAGAATGCCGACGGCATCCTTGTCGTCGATGAAAGCGGCCTTGTCCTGTTCGCGAACCCGGCTGCCGAGCAGATTTTCGGGCGCCGCCTCGACGATCTCATCGGCACCGCGGTCGGAATACCGGCGATCGGCGGAGAGACGGCCGAGGTCCTGGTTCTTCGTCCCGGCGGCGAGAAGGCGGAGGCCGAAATTCGTGTCGTGGAGACAAGCTGGGAGAATAAGCCCGCCTGGCTGGCCAGCATCCGCGACGTATCTGACCGGCGGCTGGTGGAGGAGCGGCTTCGGCACGCCGCGAAAATGGAGGCAATCGGCCGCCTGACTGCGGGAATAGCTCACGATTTCAACAATCTCCTGACGGTCATCATCGGCAATCTCGAACGAATGCAGCGGCACGGCGAAGCCATGGACGAGCCGCTTCGCGGCGCGGCGGAAAACGCGATGGCTGGCGCAAAGCGGGCCGCGGCCCTGACGCAAAAGCTGCTTGCCTTCGCACGGCGCCAGCCGCTTGAACCGAAGCCCGTGAATGTGAACGATCTGGTCGCCGGCATGTCCGAACTGCTCAGCCGCACGCTCGGCGAAAGGATCGAGGTCAGGGCGCTCCCGGGCGAATTCCTGCATCTGACCCATGCCGATCCGACGGAACTCGAAGCGGTGTTGCTCAACCTGGCCGTCAATGCGCGCGACGCCATGCCGAATGGCGGCCAATTGACCATCGAGAC
>JBQCFH010000163.1:0-4050 GCA_051959385.1 Rhizobiaceae bacterium
CCATTCACGCCAGCAGATGCGCCATCAGCGCCCTCAGCTCCGCCGGCTTCACCGGCTTGTGCATCAGTTCGATGCCGGATTGCCGCGCGGCGATCGCGAGCGCCTCTGACGGATCGGCCGTGACGATCAGCGAAGGCACCGCGCGGCCGAGATATTGCCGCGCCTCGCCGATCGTGATCGAGCCGAGATCGCCATGGTCGAGATGCTGGTCGGCGATGATGAGGTCCGGCACCCAGTCGGTGTCGCCGAGGCGTCCAAGCGCCTCCTGCGTGGACGACGCCACGCGGACCGAGCAATGCCAGCGCTCGAGCAGCGACGACATCGCTTCCAGCACCGCGTCGTCGTTCTCCACCAGCAGGATGCGGATTCCGTAGAGTCCGTAAAAGCGCGGGGCCTCCGGAGCGTGCATCGCCGCGGCGCGCCGGGCGGGGCGCGCGGCGGCCGAAGCGGCCGACACCTGGAAAACCGTTCCCTTGCCGAGCCTGGAGGTGAACGAGATGTCGTGGCCGAGCGCCGAGATCAGGCGCCGCACGATGGCAAGTCCGAGCCCGAGCCCGCCGCTCGAGCGCTCCGCCTCGCCGGCGTTGCGGCCGCGCTGGAACTCCTCGTAGACGGCCTCGTATTGCTCCTGCGGGATGCCGATGCCCGTATCCGCCACCACTACCGCGACTTTGCCCGCCTTCCGCCGCGTCCCGATGATCACGCCTCCCTTTACCGTGTAGCGGAGCGCGTTGGAGATGATGTTCTGCAGCACGCGCCGGTAGAGCATCCGGTCCGTGCGGATGACCGCCGCGGTCGGGCGGAAGCGCAGCTTCAGCCCCTTCTTCGCCGCCATCGGCGAGAAGTCGGACATCAGCGACTGGAAAAGCGGCTGCAGCTCGACATCCGAGAGTTCCGGCCGCACCACGCCCGCATCGAGCTTCGAAATGTCGAGCAGGGTCCTGAGCACGTCCTCCATCGTCTCCAGCGCGCTCGACACCTGGGCGGCAAGCCGGCGCCCGTCGTCCGAGTTCTGCAGGTCGGCCAGAGCGGAAATCGACAGATGCGCGGCGTTGAGCGGCTGCAGCACGTCGTGGCTGGCAGCGGCGAGGAAGCGGGTCTTCGACAGATTGGCCTGCTCGGCGGCCTCCTTGGCGAGCGCCAGCTCGTGGTTCGACTGCTCCAGCCGACGCAGCGTCGAACGCAGCTCGTCGGTCCTCGCACGGATGCGGTTCTCGAGGTTGATCGCGGTCTGGAAAAGCGAGAAGGCGTTCGCCTGCTGGTCCATCGAGCGTTCGACGCGACCGATCAGCGCCTCGTTGATGCGCCTGAGGCGTTCGACATCCGCAATCTCGTTCAACGCCACGTGTCACTCCGCAGCTTCGGCGCGCACCGCCTGCCGCCGGCCGAAGGCGATGCCGGTCAGGGTCTGGTTCAGATGCATGGACTGGTACTGCTCGCCATAGGTGCCGAAGCCGACGACATTGTATTTGCGGTAGAGCTCGGCCATTGGCCGCATGATCTGCCGGTTCGCCGCGTCGATGCGGCGGTAGCAGCAGTCGAAGCCGATCACCATGTCGATCCCCTCGAGCCGCCGGTCGAGCTCGTCGAGCGCCGAGCGGGTCGACTCGACCATGCCGCGCGCCTCTGCCAGCGTCAGCACGACGCCGTCATCTATGGCGCAGGCAAACGCCAGCGACCCGTCCTCGCCGGCGTCGCGGATGGCGCGGCAGAAATATTCGCCGCCGACGCGCACGACGACCGGCGAGGAGGCGAAGCTCATCTGGGACAGCGAGTGCTGATCCTTGCCGAGCGCCTCGGCATATTCGACGGCCGCGGGCCGCGCATTCAATTCCGACACGATGCGCCGGTCGGGATCGGAGGCGGTGACGACGAACTTGGCGTCGGTCGGAATGAAATTGTCCGTCTTGAAGATGCTGAAGGGAATGTCGGTCGCGACCAGGAGGACAACGGCGCTGTCCGAACGTACGGTACCGTTGTGGAAGAGCACCGGCTTCTGCCACCTGAGGTCGTCGCCCGCCGATCCGCCGATGAGCGGAATGTCGTCGAGCGCCCAGTGGATGGCCGCGGTCACGGCCTCCTCGGCGAACGACATGCCGTCGATAAGGCACATGGCGAAGCGCCGCCGCCCCGGCCCGCCGTCGCCGCAGTCGTCGAGTTCATGGATGAGGCGCTCCACTTCGCCCGCCACCGTATGCATGCCCGAGGTCGATATGTTTTCGATGAGCGCCGAGCGGACCGTGAAATGCGCCGCCGGCAAAAGCAGCGCCAGCGCCTCCCCGTCGCCGATGCCGTCCGGCGTTATCTCGCCCGCCGTCGTGCAGCCGGCATGGGCCAGCTCCGGTGCATGGGTGCGGAGCGCCGTCTCGACCGCCTGCGACGTGAACAGCGACGGCGAATGGAAGATGAAGGCGAAGGCGGCCTCGCATCGACGCGCCTCCTCGGCCACCAACCGCGCCAGCCCATCCGCGCCGGCGCCCGGCGCCGAGAGCGCGACGATGCCGCAATCATATCGGGTACGCTCGGCCACGGCGTGACCATCTCCCTATAATTCCGGCTTCTTTTCGCTGGCCTTTGCAAGCATCATTGCGGGCAATTCGCCGTTTGGCAACTTGCGTCCGGAGGCCACTTCGGTCGAAAGTACAATATGACGCGTTCCTGCCGGACTGCATGCTGGCTTCGGCTGATCGCGGCAGGTACATTTGAGAGCGTCGCCTGAAGCCGGGTCGACGCCCCGAAAATGAGGGAGGACACATGTCTGACGTTTCGCTGGTGGTGAATGGCCGGAAAGTTTCGGGCACGGTCGAGGACCGCACGCTGCTCGTGCATTTCCTGCGCGAGAATCTCGGACTTACCGGAACGCATGTCGGCTGCGACACCTCGCAGTGCGGCGCCTGCGTCGTGCATATCGACGGCAAGGCGGTGAAATCCTGCACCATGTTGGCGGTCCAGGCGTCGGGCTCGACCGTGACCACGATCGAGGGCCTTGCCAACGGCGCCGATCTGCATCCGGTGCAGGCGGCGTTCAAGGAGAATCACGGGCTGCAATGCGGCTTCTGCACGCCGGGCATGATCATGACCTCGGTGGACATGATCGCGCGTCACCCCGAAGGCCTCGACGAGGCGACGGTGCGCCGCGAGCTCGAAGGCAACATCTGCCGCTGCACCGGCTACCACAACATCGTCAAGGCCGTGCTTGCCGCCGCGCAGGCGATGCAGGGCGGAGCGGCGAAAGCAGCATGATCGGCAATCGGCTTTAGGCAGTCGGCAATCGGATTGACGGGAGGAAATCGGGAATCGGGACCGGCACAGGGACTTGCAACTGCCGACTGCCGATTGCCGACTGCCTCACCACGGGAGGAGAACTCACATGGGCGTTGAAGGCATCGGCGCACGCGTTGCGCGCAAGGAGGACAGGCGCTTCATCACCGGCGCCGGCCGCTATGTCGACGATATGGTGGTTCCCGGCATGAAACACGCGGCATTCGTGCGCAGTCCCTATGCGCATGCCGACGTGACGAACATCGATACCAGCAAGGCCGAGGCGATGCCGGGCGTCATCGCGGTCCTGACGGGCAGTCAGTTGAAGGGCGACGGCGTCGGCAACCTGATCTGCGGCTGGATGATCCATTCCAAGGACGGCTCCCCGATGAAGATGGGCGCCTGGTCGCCGCTCGCCGTCGACCGGGTGCGCTATGTCGGCGACGCGGTGGCGATCGTCGTTGCCGAGACCAGGGGCCAGGCGCGCGATGCCGCCGAGGCTGTCGAGGTCGCGTACCAGGAGAAGAAGGCCGTCACCGACGCGGTCGAGGCCTTGAAGCCGGGCGCGCCGCAGCTTCATCCTGAAGCCGAAGGCAATCTGATCTACGATTGGGAACTCGGCGACGGCAAGGCCGTGGACGCGGCGATCGCCGGCGCCGCGCATGTCACCAGGCTCCACATCGTCAACAACCGGCTGGTGCCGAACGCGATCGAGCCGCGCGCCGCACTCGGCCATTACGACAAGGCGGAGGACCACTTCACCTGCTGGACCACCAGCCAGAACCCGCA
>JBQCFH010000164.1:0-2186 GCA_051959385.1 Rhizobiaceae bacterium
TGGGAGGGCTATCTGCAGACGGTCGCCGACGAGCATGCCCCGATCAAGCGCTTCGGCACGGTCGAAGAACTGGCGAATTTCTTCGTCTTCCTCTGCTCCGACCGCGCCTCCTATTCGGTCGGCTCGACCTATCATGTCGATGGCGGCATGCTGCGGACGATATGAATCGAAGCGATAGTCAGAGAAGCATCCGCTTCCGAGCGGCGGTACGCGACCTCTGCCCCCTTTCCGTCGCGCTTCGCACGACACCTCTCCCCCTGAAGGGGGCGAGGACGGGAGCCAGGCTGGCCGCCCGTCCTGTCCCTCACGAAGTGGTGGAGAGGTGGCGAGCCCGAAGGGCGAGACGGAGAGGGGGTATACGGAACCACGTCGTCGCGGATCATTCTCCCTCGTACTGTGGCACGACGACGTGACCCCTCCCGCCCTCATCATCTTCGATTGCGACGGCGTGCTGGTGGACAGCGAGCCGATTTCCATCGCCGTGCTGCTCGACGTGCTGGCATCGGCCGGCCATGTCATGAGCGAGGAAACCGCCTACGAACTCTTCCTCGGACGCTCGATGGCGACCACGATCGAGCTCCTGCGCAATGATTTCGGTTTCGTTGTCACGGCCGAACACCTCGAACAGGCGCGCACGGCGCTCTATGAGCGTTTCCGCCGCGAGCTGAAGCCCATACCGGGTATCCGCAATGCGCTCCGACAGCTCGTCCTGCCGCGCTGCATCGCCTCGTCCAGCCAGCCGGAACGCATCCGCTTCTCGCTCGGCGTCACCGGCCTATTGCCCTTCTTCGAGCCGCACATCTACAGTGCGGCGATGGTGAGGAGAGGAAAGCCGGCGCCGGATCTCTTCCTGCATGCCGCGCGGGAAATGGGCGTCGAGCCAGAGGAATGCCTGGTCGTCGAGGATAGTCCGGCCGGCATAATGGCCGCCAAGGAAGCGGATATGCGCGTTTTCGGCTTTACCGGCGGTTCTCATGCCCATGCGGGCGGGCTGGCGCGAAACCTTGCGCCGCTCGAGCCCGACGCGATCTTCGACGATATGCGCCGACTGCCATCACTGGTCGCCGCGCTCGGCAAGGCGCGCTGATGGGGACACTCGTTTGCGCCATCGATGTCGGTACGGCAAGCGCGCGCGCTGCGATCCTCGACAAGAATGGTAAGCTGCTCGGCCGTGCCGATCATCCGATCGCCTTGCGCCGGGCGGGACCTGATATCGCCGAACACGATTCGGAAGACATCTGGCGCGCGGTCTGTCGCGCCGTGCGCGCGGCCCGCGCCGAGGCTGGAGCGCAGGCGGAAGACATCGCCGCGATCGCCTTCGATGCGACCTGTTCGCTGGTGATCCGCGATCGCGGCGGCGGCCAGGCGCCGCTCCATTCCTCCGAGGGCCATGCCTGGGATACGATCGCCTGGCTCGACCACCGCGCGCAAGCGGAAGCCGAGGAGTGCACGGAGACGGGTGACGGCGTGCTCGCCCAGACCGGCGGCGTCATGTCGCCGGAGATGCAGGTCCCCAAGCTGATGTGGTTGAAGCGGAGCCGGCCCGATCTCTGGAAGAAGACGGGCCATCTCTTCGACCTCGCCGACTTCCTCTCCTGGAAGGCGTCCGGCTCGCTTGAACGCTCGCACTGCACTCTCGCCTGCAAATGGACGTTCCAGTCGGACGGACGCCCGAGCTGGAACCGGGACTTTTTGGATCGGATTGACCTTTCTGACCTGCAGGCGCGCGGCGCCCTGCCGGACAAGGCGCGTCCGGTCGGAGCCGATCTCGGTCCGCTGACGGCGGAGGCGGCGGAAGCGCTCGGCCTGACGACCCGCTGCCGGGTCGCCGCCGGCATGATCGACGCCTATGCCGGCGCGCTCGGCGTGCTTGGCGGACTGGCCGCCTCGCCCTCAGGATTGCAGGGTCGTGCAGCGCTCGTCGCGGGCACGTCGAGCTGCGTCATGGTCTTGTCGCCGGAGCCGGTCCGTTTTGCCGGGGCCTGGGGCCCTTATCGCGACGTGGTGCTGCCGGAGCTTTTCGTCAGCGAGGGCGGCCAGTCCGCAACGGGCGGGCTGCTCGATCATATCATCCGCTGGCACGGCGCCGCCGGCGAGCCCGACGCGGCGACGCACCGGAAGATCGCCGCCCGGATCGCCGAATTGCGCGCCGCTGAAGGCGACGCCTTCGCCGCCAGGCTGCATGT
>JBQCFH010000165.1:0-11232 GCA_051959385.1 Rhizobiaceae bacterium
ACACAATAAGCTGCCCGATCCCGAAAAACAAAACGCTAACTTTCCCATTGATGGCAAATGAACTTTTTGTTGCAGCAGGGTCACATTGCCCGCGGGCCGCGCAGGGCGGAACGCTCGACGGGATAGGGCCCGTCGCGGAACGGCTTGCTCAGGTAAGGCGAACCCTGCAGGCCGAAGCGCCAGGGCGTCTCGACCCCCTTGGTGATGCCGATACGCGTGCCGATACTTACCGTCTTTTTCCCTTCTGACTCGCAGAGAAGGAAGGGCGGCCTGTCGAGGGCGAGCCCGTCATGCGACTTGTCGATCCCGAGCGCCTGGCAGAGTTTGCCCGGCCCGCTGCAGAGCGCCTTCGCATCCTCGACGCCGCGCCGTTGGCGCATCCTGTCGAGGCCGTAGGTCGGTTCGATGGCGCGCAAAAGCACGGCGCTTCCGGGCCGGCAGACGAGATTGAGGCACCAATGGATGCCATAGGAGCGGTAGACATAGGCGTGGCCGGGCGCGCCGAACATGACGCGGTTGCGCGGCGTCTCGCCCCGGAACGAATGAGAGGCCGGATCGTCACGGTCATAGCCTTCGACCTCGACGATGATGCCGCCAACTTCTTTGAAGAGAAGCCGCGCGCCGATCAAATCAGGCGCGACTTCAAGAACGGATCTGTCGAAGAACTGACGTGTGAGAGGGGCGGCATCGATCATGGCCCCGCTTAGCGGGTCGAGGAAATCGGCGCAATGTCGGGGCGGGCTCCGCTATTTCGCTGCCGACATCTCCAGCCAGTTCAGGGCGACCATCTCGGCCTCGTCCAGCCCCGGCAGGGGCTTTCGTCTCGAATGCCTGGCCTGCGCGACCTCATCCGCGAGCGTCCCCGCCTCCCAGGAGGAGA
The DNA here is from genome assembly GCA_051959385.1 of Rhizobiaceae bacterium. Classification (GTDB taxonomy): domain Bacteria; phylum Pseudomonadota; class Alphaproteobacteria; order Rhizobiales; family Rhizobiaceae; genus Mesorhizobium_L. The sequence continues at coordinate 881 of JBQCFH010000165.1, forward strand.
TGACGCGGGGGTGGATATAGTTCTTGCGGCACACGGCCCTGGTGTTGCCGAGCAGGCGAGCCACCTCGTCGATCGCCGAGTTCAGAACGCGGCGCGTGGCGGCCTTGCTGTCCGGCCGTTCCGTTCCGGAGAGGACGGCGAGCGCTGCGATCGTCCCGTTCCAGGTGCGGAAGGTCTTGGACGTGAAGTCCGCGCCGCTCGCCTCGCGCAAATAGGCATTGACGTCTTCCGAGTGGATCTGATGGCGCGTTCCCTCGTCGTCCTCATACTGAAAAAGGTGCTGGCCCGGCAGTTCCTGCATGCTGCGGATGGTGCGGACGATGCGGCGATCGACGAGTTGGATGTTCCATTCCTTGCCCGACTTGCCCTTGAACTTGAACTGCATCCTCGATCCGCTGATCGAGAGATGCCGGCTGCGCAGGGTTGTCAGGCCGAAGCTTTGGTTCTCCTTCGCGTAGGTATGGTTTCCGATGCGGATCATGGTGTTCTCGAGCAGCCAGACGAGCGAGGCGAGCACCCGCTCCTTCGGCAGCCCCCGCTTTTTCAAGTCCGCGTCGACCCGCATACGGATGGCTGGCAGCGCGCGGGCAAATTGCGAAAGCTGCTCGAATTTCGCCTCGTCGCGTATTGCCGTCCAGCGCGGGTGATAGCGGTATTGCTTTCGACCCCGGTCGTCGCGGCCGGTCGCCTGGATATGGCCATCGGCCTTCGGGGAAATCCAGATGTCGGTATAGGCGGGCGGGATTGCCAGGCTGCGGATTCTTTCCAATTGTTCCGGGTCGGTGACCGGCGTTCCGTCAGGGTTGATATAGCTGAAGCCCCTGCCGGATTTGCGCCGGCGAATGCCGGGCATCTCGTCGGAGACGTAACTCAGGGAGGCCTCCGCTGCGGAAAGTTCCGGCTCGTCGATGTGAGGGTTCGTCGGCAAATTCTGGTCCGCATGCGAGGAATCGCAATAACCTATGGAGCGGACTAATGTTCCACGGCGTAGGCAGTGCGATGATCCGCGGCGAGCCCTAGATAAACATCGGCTCCTCGAGACCGGCGGCGCTGGCGTTACCACCACCGCCGGCGAGGATCATGAAATTCATCCATGGAGGAACTCGACCATGAACATCATTCCCGCGGGGACGCATGTGACGCGCCGAGGCCCGTCCGAATGGTTCACCGGCACGGTGTGGGTGGATTCGGTGATCGAGGCTCCGGCGCCCGCGCGCATCCGCGCGGCGCGCGTGACCTTTGAGCCGGGCGCGCGTACAGCCTGGCACACCCATCCGCTCGGGCAGACCCTCTACGTCCTTTCCGGCGTCGGCCGCGTCCAATCGGAGGGCGGACCCCTGCGATCCATCCGGGCGGGCGACACGGTGTGGATTCCGCCGGGCGAGAAGCACTGGCACGGCGCCGACCCGGCGATCGGCATGGTGCATCTTGCCCTGCAGGAGGGCCTCGATGGCGTGCAGGCCGACTGGTTCGAAAAGGTGACCGACGAGGTCTATGGCGCGGCGCCCACGCTGGAATAGAAAGCGGCAGATCGGCTTTCGCCCACTGGACGTTGACAACCGAATCCCGATGGCTACGATCCGTTGCAGGGGGACAGCCGGCGAACGGCGTTGCCCTCTCAATAATGCGGATATTGCGGCGGCAAGCATTACCGCGAGTGTGGGGCGAAAAAGATAATGCCGGCCATCGACGCCCCGATCCATCGCCTTTATGAGTTCGCCATCCGGTGGCCCCGGGGAGGCTCCGGAGCGTCAGGAACGCGCAGTCATGCTGCCGTGCGACGCCCGCCAAGAGCGGGCGCCGAATAGGGTTGAAACGTAAGACAGGGAACACGAGTATGAGAAAAGAGGAACGATTTTGGGAGAGATTGCCCCGGGCGGTGGCCGGCGCGTTGTGCGCCGTGTCGCTGTCCGTCGGGGTGGCGGTCGGCGCGGGGGCCGCGCTGGCGCCGTCGCCCGCGATGGCCCAGGGCAAGACCCTGCGCTTCGCCTTCCAGGGCACGCTGAACGCGCTCGATCCCTATTCGCTCAACGAGACGTTCACGCTCGGCATGCTGGGCAACGTCTACGAGGGGCTGACCAAGCGGGACAAGGACCTCAAGATCATTCCCGGTCTTGCGGAAAGCTGGGAGACGCTCGATCCGCTGCATTGGCGGTTCCATCTGCGCAAGAACGTCAAGTTCGCCAATGGCGATCCCTTTACCGCGGACGACGTCATCTTCTCTGCCGAGCGGGTCCGTTCCGACGGGTCCGACCTGAAGACGCGCATTCCGGCCGATTCTGAATGGAAGAAGGTCGACGACTATACGGTCGACGTCATCCTCAAGACGCCCAATCCCATCCTGCCGGCGGAGTGGGATACCTGGTACATCATGGACAAGGAGTGGTGCGAGAAGGTCGGCGCCGTGAAGGTCGTCTCGGCCAAGGACACCAATCCCGGCCCCTCGGCCTATCAGGCGAACGGCACGGGCCCGTTCGAGATTGCTAGCCACCAGCCCGGTGTGAAGACCGTCTTCAAGCGCAACCCCGGCTACTGGGGCAAGGTCGAGAGCAATCTCGACGAGGTCGATTTTACGCCGATCGCCTCGGACTCTACCCGCGTCGCCGCGCTGCTTTCGGGCGATGTCGACCTGATCGAGCCGGTGCCGGTGCAGGACATCAAGCGGGTCAACGAGAATCCCAACACCAAGGCGCTGACCGGGCCGGAACTTCGCGTCATCTTCCTGAATTTCAACCAGATACGCGACGAACTGCCGACTTCCAACATCAAGGGCAAGAACCCGTTCAAGGATCCGAACGTCCGCAAGGCGTTCTACCAGGCGATCGACATCGAGGCGATCGATAAGCGGGTCATGCGCGGGCTGGCCACGCCGGTGCCGCTCCTGATCGCGCCGCAGCTCTATTCGGCTCCGGACCTGAAGCGCTGGCCCTATGATCCGAAGGCGGCGAAGAAGCTGCTTGCGGATGCCGGCTATCCGGACGGCTTCACCGTCGGCATGGATTGCCCGAACGACCGCTACGTCAATGACGAGCAGATCTGCCAGGCGGTGGTTTCGATGCTCGCCAAGATCGGCGTGACGGTCAATCTGAACGCGCAGCCCAAGGCCAAGTTCTTCGCCAAGGTGCTGGCGCCGGGCGGCTACGACACCGACTTCTCCATGCTCGGCTGGACCCCCAGCTCGTTCGATTCGTGGAACGTCCTCACCAGCCTCGCGACCTGCCGCGACAAGACCGGCAAGGGTGGCCCGTTCAACCTCGGCGGCTATTGCAACCCGAAGGTCGACGAACTGGCGAAGAAGATCCTCGTCGAGACCGACAAGGCCAAGCGCGACGACATGATCCACCAGGCTTATCGGATCCTGCTCGACGACACGTCGCACATTCCCCTTCACCAGCAGTCGCTGGCCTGGGGCAAGCGCAGGAACGTCGATATCGTGCAGCGCCCGGACGACCAGGTCCTCTTCTACTGGGCCAGCATCAAGTAAGCCTCCGGCTTCGGTTCCTGCCCGGGCCTCTGTCGTCCGGGCAGGACTTCCAAGGATCTATGAATGCTTGCCTTCGCCATCCGGCGCCTATTCCAGGCTATCGGCGTGATGCTGGTCGTCGCGCTGATCTCCTTCGTGATGTTCCGCTTCGTCGGCGATCCGGTTAGCCAGCTCGTCGGGGTCGATACGCCGCCGGAACAGCGGGCGCTCCTGCGCAAGGAACTCGGACTTGACGATCCGATCTACGTGCAGTTCGGCCGGTTTGTCGACAAGGCGGCGCATTTCGATTTCGGCATTTCCTACCAGATCAAGCAGCCAGTGGCGAAGCTGATCGCCCAGCGGCTGCCGGCGACGTTGGAGCTGTCGCTCGTCTCGGCCATACTGGCGCTCCTCGTCGGCCTGCCGATGGGGGTCTATACGGGACTTTACCCGCACAGCTGGCTGTCGCGGCTGTTCCTGGCGGTCAGCCTTGCCGGCATTTCGCTGCCGACCTTCCTGATCGGCATCCTGCTCATCTTCGTGTTCTCGGTGAATCTCGGCTGGCTGCCTTCGTTCGGGCGCGGGGACGTGGTAACGATCGAGGGGTACTGGACCACCGGGCTGCTCACCCGGACCGGGCTGGAATCGATCATCCTGCCGGCGATCACGCTCGGTCTCTTCCAGATGACGCTGATCATGCGGCTGGTGCGCGGCGAGATGCTCGAGGTGCTCAGGACCGACTACATCAAATTCGCGCGCGCCCGCGGCCTTTCCCGGCGCGCCATCAATTTCGGCCATGCGCTGAAGAACACGCTCGTGCCCGTCATCACCATTACCGGCCTGCAGCTTGGCTCGATCATCGCCTTCTCCATCATCACCGAGACGGTGTTCCAGTGGCCGGGCATGGGCCTCCTGTTCCTGCAAGCCGTGCAGAACGTCGACATCCCGATCATGGCGGCCTATCTGCTCCTGATCGCCTTCCTGTTCACGCTCATCAATTTCGTGGTCGATATGCTCTATGTCGCGGTCGATCCCCGCATCCGCATCGGAGGCGCGAAAGCATGAGCGAGCTGACGGAAATCGCGGAAGTTCCAGCCGAAGCGCCTCCCAGCCTGGCGCGGCGTTTCATCGACAGCGACCTTTTCTATTCCTTCCGGCGCTCGCCCTTGACCATCCTGGCGGCGCTGGTCACGCTGATCCTGATCCTGGCGGCGGTGCTGGCGCCATGGGTGGCGCCGCATAATCCATTCGATCCGGCGCAGATCTCGATCATGAACAGCCTATTTCCGCCGGCCTGGTCGGACCAAGGCCAGGCCGACTTCCTGCTCGGCACCGACGACCAGGGCCGCGACGTGTTTTCGACCATCCTCTATGGCATGCGCATCTCGCTTGCGGTCGGTTTCGCCAGCGTCATTCTCGCGCTTTTCATCGGGGTGACGCTCGGCCTGATCGCCGGCTATGTCGGCGGCACCACCGATTCCGTCATCATGCGCATCGCCGATGTCCAGCTCACCTTTCCGGCGATCCTCACGGCTCTCCTCATCGACGGCGTGGCGCGCGCGCTTGCCGGGCCGCAAGCCTATGAGGAGATCGTCTTCTGGGTGCTCGTGCTTTCGATCGGTCTCTCCTTTTGGGTGCAATATGCCCGCACCGTGCGGGGCTCGGTCCTGGTCGAGGCGAACAAGGAATATGTGCTTGACGCGCGGCTGATCGGGCTCAGGCCGGCGACGATCATGTTTCGCCACGTGCTGCCGAACGTGCTCGGGCCGGTGCTGGTCATCGCCACGATCAACCTTGCGCTTGCCATCATCACCGAGGCGACATTGTCGTTCCTCGGCGTCGGTGTGCCGCCGACCCAGCCCTCGCTCGGCACGCTGATCCGCATCGGCAACGATTTCCTTTTCTCCGGCGAATGGTGGATCACCATCTTCCCGGGCATCACGCTCGCCGTCCTGGCGCTGGCCGTCAACTTGCTCGGCGACTGGCTGCGCGACGCGCTCAATCCGAAGCTCCGATGACCGCCGCGCTCTCCGTACGCAACCTCAGGGTCGAAATCCCGACGCGGCGCGGCACGCTGGTCGCGATCGACGACCTTTCCTTCGACATCGCGCCGGGCGAGGTGCTGGGCGTCGTCGGCGAATCCGGCGCCGGCAAGTCGATCACCGGCTCGGCCATCATCGGGTTGCTCGATCCGCCGGGACGCATCGCCGGCGGCGAGATAAGGCTCGGCGGCGAACGCATCGACAACCTTTCGCCCTCGGCGATGCGGCAGGTCAGGGGAAAGCGGATCGGCATGATCTTCCAGGACCCGCTGACCAGCCTCAACCCGCTTTACCGCATAGGCGACCAGCTCACGGAAACGATCCTGACGCATGAGCGGATGTCGGCGAAGGCGGCCGCCGAGAAAGCCGAGCGCCTGCTCGTGGAGGTCGGCATCCCGGCCGCCGGAACGCGCATGTCGTCCTATCCGCACCAGTTCTCCGGCGGCATGCGGCAGCGCGTCGTCATCGCGCTGGCGCTGGCGGCCGATCCGGAACTCGTCATCGCCGACGAGCCGACGACGGCGCTCGACGTCTCGGTGCAGGCGCAGATCATCGCGCTCATCAAACGGCTCTGCAAGGATCGCGGCACGTCCGTCATGCTGATCACGCACGATATGGGCGTGATCGCTGAGACCGCGGACAGGGTCTGCGTCCTCTATGCCGGACGGCTTGCCGAAATCGGCTCGGTCCGTGATGTAGTCAAGCGGGCGCAGCATCCCTACACGCACGGCCTGATGGCCGCGATCCCGTCGCTCGTCGACGATCCGAGCGAGAAGCTCGAGCAGATACCCGGTTCCATGCCGCGGCTCGGCGCCATCCCGGCGGGCTGCGCCTTCAATCCGCGTTGTCCCTATCGCTTCGACCGCTGCGTGCGGGAGCGGCCCGGCCTCTATCCGGCGGCGGGCAGTTGGGCGTCGTGCTTCCTGCACGATGCGGACGGCGAGGCGCCTCCGGCCGAGCTTGCAAGGCGGGCAGCCGCGACCGGAATAGAGGTGCGCGCGACGGCGGGAGCCGAGCCATGAGCGCGACGGTTCTTTCCCGTCCGGAGTTGGAAGTCGGCGGCACGGACGCGCCGCTGGTCGAGATCGAAGGACTGGCGCGCGTCTTCGACCTGTCGAAACGCTGGTTGAACCGCGTCCTCGAGGGCAGCGGCAGGGTGACGCTTACGGCCGTCGACGGTGTCGACATTTCCATCCGGCGCGGCGAGACCTATGCGCTGGTTGGCGAGTCCGGCTCGGGAAAATCGACCATTGCCAAGATGGTGGTGGGCCTTCTGCCGCCGAGCGCCGGAACGGTACGGATCGACGGGGCCGATATCTGGAAGGAGTTGGGCGGCGCACGGCAGCGCCAGATCCGCCGTCGCATCCAGATGATCTTCCAGGATCCGTTCGCCAGCCTCAATCCGCGCTGGCGGGTCGGCGCGATCGTAGAGGAGCCGATCAAGGCATTCGGCCTGATCGGCGAGGCGCGCGAGCGCGAGAACCGGGTCGGCGAACTGCTGCGGCTCGTCGGCCTCGACCCGCGCGACGCCGGCAAGTTCCCGCACGAATTCTCCGGGGGCCAGCGACAGCGCATCGCGATCGCGCGGGCGCTTTCCTCCGAGCCGGAATTCATCGTCTGCGACGAGCCGACCTCGGCGCTGGACGTTTCGGTGCAGGCGCAGGTGCTCAACCTGTTGCGCGACCTGCAGGAGCGGCTCGGGCTGACCTACCTCTTTATAAGCCACAATCTGGCGGTCGTGCGGCACGTCGCGAGCCGTGTCGGCGTGCTCTATCTCGGGCGGCTGGTCGAGGAAGCGCCGGCGCGCGTGTTGTTCTCCAATCCGCAGCATCCCTACACGAAGATGCTGCTCGATTCCGTGCCGGATATCGACATGACGGGGAAGGAACGCACGCCGATCGCGGGCGAGATCCCTAACCCGGTCAACCCGCCGCCGGGCTGCCATTTCCATCCGCGCTGCCCGCTCCGGTTCGAGCCGTGCGACAAGGTCCGGCCGCTGCTGAAGCCATACGGGCAGAACTGGGCGGCTTGCCATGCGCTGGAAGAGGGGCGGACGGAACAAGATACAAAGTCAGGCTTGGCGTAAGCTCGGAAAGTTTGTGGACAGCACCCCCTCTGTCCTGCCGGACATCTCCCCTTCAATGGGGGAGATCACTCGTATCGATGTGAGCAGCCAATCTTCACCGCATCAGAACTCGGAGCCGCAGTCGCGGCCGGTGTGATCTCCCCCCTTGAGGGGGAGATGTCTGGCAGGACAGAGGGGGGGGTGCGAAGGAGCGCAGCTTTTTTGTGATTACGATCTTACCCGTGCACCCGCTCCCCATCGATCCAGACACTCCGCACCTCCAGCGCATCGGACAGATGCACGAAGGAAGCCGGGCGGCCCTCGCCGAGGCGGCCAAGGCGATGCTCCTGGCCGGCGGCGGCCGCCGGATAGAGCGAGGCCATGCGCAGCGCTTCTTCCATCGGCAGGCCGATCTCGCGATGCATGAAACGCACGGCCGAGATCATGTCGAGATCGGCGCCGGCGAGCGTGCCGTCGGCAAGCGTCAGCCTGCCGCCCTCGCGCCGGATCGTGCGGCCGTTCAGCGTGAACTCTGTCATGTCGGTGCCGATGGTGGCCATGGCATCGGTGACGAGAAAGATGCGGCCCGGGCCCTGCTTCGAGCGCAGCGCGATACCGATGACGTGGCGGTCGACATGATAGCCGTCGGCGATGAGCCCGGCGGAGACCTCGCCGGAGGAGAGGGCCGCGCCGACCATTCCCGGCTCGCGATGCTGTAGCTGGCTCATGGCGTTGAAGAGATGCGTGACCTGCGTCGCGCCGGCCTCGACCGCCGCGCGCGCGGTCGCGTAGCCGGCGTCGGAATGGCCGAGGCTGACGACGATGCCGGCGCCGGCGAGCGCGGCGATCTGCTGCGGCGTGACCGTTTCAGGCGCCACCGTCGTCATCAGCACGGGAAGCGATGACCTGGCCTGCACGAGGCGGTCGAGGTCGGCCTCCTCCATCGGCCGGATCAGCGCCGGGTCGTGCGCGCCCTTGCGGCTCAAGGAAAGATGCGGGCCTTCGAGGTGAAGGCCGAGGAAACCGGGAATGTTTTCGCGGGCCGCGGCAGCGCCGGCGTCGAGCGCGGCCGCGGTCATCTCGGGCGTGTCGGTGATGAGGGTGGCGAGAAGCGCGGCGGTGCCGAAACGCGCATGCGCCGCGCAGATGCGGCGGATCGTTTCGACCGACGGCTCGTCGTTCAGCATGACCCCGCCGCCACCGTTGACCTGCAGGTCGACAAAACCGGGCGCCAGGAAGCCGCCGTCGAGATCGAGCGGGCGCACGTTTTGGGGAAGGGCGTTCTCGGCAACGATGCCTTCAACCATGCCATCGGCGACAAGCAGCGCCTTGCCGTCGTGCCAGTCCTCCCCGTCGAAGATGCGGGCGCCTCTTATCGCAAGGGTCAGGACTTCCGCCATGGTCACCCCACCCCCGGCCTATCGGCCGGACCCTCCCCGTCGAGGGGAGGGTAATCGCATATGGAAATACCCCCACCCCTAACCCCTCCCCACAAGGGGGAGGGGGACTTTGCTCCGGCGCCGTATGGCGCAAATTTCGACGATTTCAGCTGGGAAAGCGATGTCGGCGTCTCCCTCCCCCTTGTGGGGAGGGGACAGGGGTGGGGGTAAGACGCCACGCAAATTCCATATGCGACTGCCCTGCGCTCAACAGAGAGATGGCCCCCACGGGTCCGGCCTTTGGCCGGCCCGAGGAGAGGCTCAGGGCCGGAGGGGGTGAGTTCAGATTCGGCAAAGGAACTCATCGCGTCTCCGTCACCTTGCGCAGATGGACGGGCCTGTCCGGATCGAGGCCGCGTCGGCGGGCGAAGGCTTCAATGAAGGCGTAGAAGGAGACGATCAGCGACAGCGGGTCGGTGAGCGTGTGCCCCGTCGCGGCGAAGGGCAGCCGCGCTGCGGACGAGACCGCGTCGCTGGTCGCGAACACGGTTGCGCCCTTCGCCGTCAGTTCGTCGGCAGTCGCCGAAATCGAGGGCTCGGCGGCATCGCGCGCGGCGAGCACCAGGATGGGAAAGCCGCCGCCGACAATCGAGACCGGGCCGTGCATGACTTCCGCCGAACTGTAGGCCTCCGCGTGGACGGAGGATGTTTCCTTGAATTTCAGCGCCGCCTCGGCGGCGATGGCGAGCGAGGGGCCGCGGCCGAGGATGAAGAGGGAATCGCGGCCGTCCGTCGCCTCGCAAAGCGCGTTCCAGTCGCAATTGCGCGCCGTATCGAGCTGGCGGGGGAGGGCGGCAAGCGCGTGGCGCAGGCTGTCATCCTCGATGCATTCGGCGAGCAGCGCCAGCCCGGCGACCACCGAATTGACGAAGGTCTTGGTGGCGGCGACGCTGCGCTCGGGTCCGGCAAGGATGTCGATCACCTCATCGCAGCTTTCGGCCAAAGGAGAAGAGGCGGTGTTGGTCAGCGCGACAGTGAGTGCGCCGCCTTCCCGCGCCGCCTCGGCCATCTTGACGATATCCGGGCTCTTGCCCGACTGCGAAATGGCGAGGCAGGCGGCCCGTTCCAGTTTCAGCCGCGCGCCGAAGATCGAGGCAATCGAGGGCCCGAGCGAGGCGACCGGGATGCCGGCCGCAAGCTCGGTCGCATATTTGAGATAGGAAGCGGCGTGATCGGAGGAGCCGCGTGCGACGGTCGCGATGAGCAGCGGGTCCTTCTCGCGTAGCCGCGCGCCAGCCTTCGCGATCGAGGATGACGAGCGGTCGAGGAACGCCGCCACCGCATCCGGAATGCCGGCGATCTCCTGCTGCATGAAGGTCGGCGCGTTCATCGTGCCTACCCGC
>JBQCFH010000166.1:0-16263 GCA_051959385.1 Rhizobiaceae bacterium
CGCGCGAGTTCCGTGATGACGTCGAATGCCATGTTCACGTCCTCCTCGGTTGTCTCGAACTGGCCGGCCTGGAAGCGGATCACGACCTTTCCGTCGACGCGGCTCTGCGTGAGGTAGAGCCGGCCGTCGTCGTTGATCCGCCGCGCCAGGTCGAGATTGTGTGCGTCGAGGTTTTCCCCTTGCGTCTCGTCCAAAGGCGTGTGGCGGAACGATAACAGCGACAGCACCGGCTCCGTCACGATCTCGAAATCGGGCTCGGCACCGAGCCGCGCCGCCAGCCTTTCGCTCCACACGACATGATTGCGGATCATGGCCCGCAGCCCTTCGAGCCCGTGGAACCGCAGCAGGAACCAGAGCTTCAGCGCGCGAAAGCGTCGCCCGAGCGGCACCGTCCATTCCGAATAGTTGATGAGCCCGTCCCGGCCATGCGTATTCAGATATTCCGGGTGGATGGCCAGCGTACGGACAAGGTCGTCCGGGCTTTTGATGAAATGCGCCGAGCAGTCGAACTGCGCGCCGAGCCATTTGTGCGGATTGAACACGACCGAATCCGCCTCCTCGACGCCGGCCCACAGGTGCCGGAATTCTTCGCAGATCATGGCCGAGCCTGCCCAAGCGGCATCGACATGGACGTAGAGCCCATGCCGATGCGCAATCTGTACGATTTCCGCGATGTCGTCGCAGGCGCCCACGTTGGTGCCGCCCGTGCAGGCGATCACGCCCGCCGGGACGTGGCCGGCCTGCCGGTCGCGCTCGATCGCCGCGGCCAGCGCGGCGACGTCCATCCCGCGGCGCTTGCCCGTCGCCGGGATGCGTACAAGGTTCTCCTCGCCGATGCCGGAGACCCAGATCGCGCGGTCGATCGAACTGTGCACCTGGTCTGAGGCATAGACGCGCAGGCGCGGATTGGCGACGAGCCCCGCTCTGTTGCCCTTCCAGCCGAGCGCGCGCTCGCGCATGACCAGCACCGCTGCGAGCGTCGCCGACGAGGCCGAATCCTGGATGACGCCGGCAAAGCCCTCCGGCAGGCCGATCGCCTGCCTCATCCAGTCGAGCACGCGCGTCTCGAGTTCCGTTGCCGCCGGCGAGGTCTGCCAGAGCATGCATTGGGCGGCCATTGCCGTCACCAGATATTCGGCGACGACCGAGACCGGCGCCGCATTCGCCGGAAAATAGGCGAAGAAGCGCGGATGCTGCCAATGCGTCATGCCCGGCAGGATAATGCGCTCGAAATCGGCGAAGATCGCATCCATGGTCTCGCCCTGCTCGGGCGGGGAAGCTGGAAGCTTCGCCGCAATGTCGCCGGGCGCGGTCTGGGCGCGCACGGGCCGCTCGCGCAATGACGCGCGATAGGCGGCGCCCCATTCCGCGGCCCTCCTCGACCAGCTTTCGAAATCAAGCTTCTGCGTCATTCGCATCGTTCTCCGCATCAGCATAGCCTCCGATCGGCTCGCCTCGTGGCGGCCGCGGGCTCTCCCGACCCGACAAGCGGTTCATTGGCGCGCATGTCAAGAAGCGGCTGCCGAACTGTTGACACAGGGTGTGTCCCGCCGCTCCGGAAAGGACCGGGGAAATAAAAAAAAGCGGCGCGTGGCATGCGCCGCTTTCAAGCGTGAGGAGTCTTGTCAGTTATCGGCTGGGAAACCACTCGGGGAATTCGGTTCCTTCGTCGCGGTGCTTGCCGCCCAAGCCGGCCATAAAGAATGCGCCGGCGGCACTGACGAGAAGCGTGGCGGCGGTCAGGAAGCCGAGGATGAGCCCCGCCTTGCGCGCCTTGTCCGCCGCTGCCTTGGCGTCGGCGACCGCCGCGTCCACCCGCTGCTGCGCCTGTTCGGGCGTGATTCCCGTATCGCGAGCGATCTCGTTGGCGAGGTAGGTCCGGTCGTCGGCATTCATCTGCCGGTTGCTGACCCAATCGGCAATGAGCATGGCGGCGTCCGCCTTGGTCTGCGCCGATATCGGCTGTGCGGGAGGCTTGTCCGAGCGGAAGAGGCGCGCGGCCAGGATCTGCATGGCCGGCGATTGCGCATTTCCGGTCGCCGTCGCCGCGACGGAGGAGACGGACGAAGCCACGCCCGAAATACCGGCGACCGCAAGGAACGCGCCGAGCAAGGTCCCGAGCGCCCAGACCAGCAGGCCATGCGTGCCGTCGCGAACGTCGCTCTCATGCTCCGAGGCGTCGAGTGCGCGGCGGCGCATGCGGCCTGCGAGATAGCCGCCGGCCATGAAGCTCGAGACCTCGACCCAGATGAACCACAAGGCTGCGCCGATGGCGAAGCCGACCAGGGATACGCCCGACCCGTGATACGGCGACGTGACCGAAAGGCCGATCGCCGATCCGAAGGTCAACAGGACGAAAGAGATCGCCGCGGCGAAGATCGCTCCGCCGATCACGGCGCTCCAATCGATATGCGGCACCGCGTCGGCGGAACCGCCCTCGACAAGTTCCATGGATTCAACCATGGCCATTCCCGGTTCGTTGATCGACATGTTCTCTCCTTTGCGCCGTAGTCGCAGAAAGAAAAAATCCCGTCCCGAATCGCTATTAGTGCAGGCCGAGGAAGGACAGGATGGCCATGATCACGACGATAAGTCCGATCAGATAGATGATCCCGTTCATGTCGCCTCTCCTTTGTTGATGATGGAGTGCGGGAAGAACGCGAGGGGAACCAATACGTTCCCCGAACACACCGCCGCGGCGCGCGGGCGACTGGCACAGTGAAATCATGTTGCAGTGCAAACACGTGCGGCTATGGTCCCGCCATGGATTCTCGCGCAGCTCCTCCAACCCGCTACGCAATCGCCGGAATGGTCGCCATGGCGGTGGCGATGGGCATCGGCCGCTTTGTCTATACGCCGATCCTGCCCGGCATGATGGAAGGCCTTGGCCTTTCGGCCTCCGATGCCGGTTCGATCGCGTCGGCCAATTATCTCGGCTATCTGGTGGGTGCGATCGCCGCCGCATTCGGCTGGGCGCATCGACGCGAACGCGCCATGATGCTGTGCGGCCTGCTCGCCAACGCGGCGCTCGCGGCGGCGATGGCCTGCACCACCAGCCTGCCGGCCTTTCTGCTCATCCGCTTTGCGGCGGGTATCGCCAGCGCTTTCGTCATGGTGTTTTCCGTGACGATCGTCTTCAGCCATCTGGCCGCCGCCGGCCGCAACGATCTCCAGGCGCTGCATTTCGGCGGCGTCGGCCTCGGTATCGTCCTTTCCGCAATTCTGGTCGGAGGCCTTCATCTCGTCGACGCGGGCTGGGCCGCCGGCTGGGTCGGCGCGGGCGTCCTTTCGCTGGCCGGCTTCCTGATCGGGGCGGCGCTGATCCGCGAGGGGCCGCTGGCGGCGGGCAACGGGGCCAAGGAGCCCGGCCTGCCGCGCGATCTGTCGCTCGCCAAGATAACGGTCGCCTACGGCGTCTTCGGTTTTGGCTACATCATCACGGCAACCTTCCTCGTCGCGATCGTCCGCCAGGGGCAGGGCGGGCCGCTCTTCGAGGCCGCCGTCTGGCTCGTCACCGGCCTCGCCGCGTTTCCGTCCGTATATTTGTGGAAGCCGCTGGTGAGGCGTCTCGGCAACATGAAGACCTTCGCGCTCGGCTGCGTTGTTGAGGGCATCGGCGTGGTTGCGAGCGTGAAGCTCGGCTTCCAACTCGGTCCGCTTGTCGGAGGGCTTCTTCTCGGCGGCACCTTTGTCGCGCTTACCACGGTCGGGCTGGTGGCCGGTCGTTCCATGGCGCCGGAATCGCCGCGGCGCGTGCTGGCGGTCATGACCGCCTTTTTCGGCGTCGGCCAGATCATCGGCCCCGTCGTCGCCGGCTTCCTCGCCGACCGCACCGGCAGCTTCACGGCACCTTCCATCGGCGCCGCGGCCGCTCTTCTTCTCTGCGCGCTCATTGCCCTCTCCGTCCGTGGAGAGAGCCGGGGCTGACAAGGCCAAATATTAACAAAAGAAAATTTGGAGGCGGCCGCCCGGCTTGCTAGAGCGGGTTGGTGCAACGCTCTCTGGCGACGGGCGCCGGCTTCCCAGGCACGGCCGCTGGCATTTCCGTCGCAATTGTGCTGCAAGCGGCGTGGCGGAATTCTCGCATTTCCCGCCTCCTCGAGGACTTCCCGGATGTTCGTCTCGTTTTTTCCAAGGCCGAAATGGTTCTTCACATCCGCCGCGTTGTGGAGCCTCGCGGCGGTTCTTTTCTGGTTCTTCGAAGGCGAGCAGCTCGGCGCTTTGTTCGGCATGCCGCCCTTGCCGGCGGGCACACGCCCGGCCGTCGGCGTTTCCACCTTCTGGTCGGGTCCGGTCATCTGGTTCTATATCTATTTCGCGGTGGTGGTGGCGATCTTCGCGGGCTTCTGGTTCATCTTCGCCCCGCACCGCTGGGCGGCATGGTCCATCCTCGGCACCGCGTTCATCCTCTTCGCAACCTACTTCCAGGTGCAGGTCAGCGTCGCCGTCAATGACTGGTACGGGCCGTTCTATGACCTGATCCAGGCGGCGCTGTCGAAATCGCGCCCCGTGACCCTTGGCGAGTTCAACGGCTATCTCCTGTCGTTTGCCGGCATAGCCTTCGTCGGCGTGACGACCAGCGTGCTCGTCGCCTTCTTCGTCAGCCATTACACCTTCCGCTGGCGCACGGCGATGAACGAATACTACATGGCCAACTGGCCGCGGCTCCGCGAAATCGAAGGCGCCTCCCAGCGCGTGCAGGACGACACGATGCGGTTCGCCTCCACGACCGAGGATCTCGGGACGAGCTTCGTGCAGTCGGTCATGACGCTGATCGCCTTTCTGCCGGTGCTCATGCTGCTGTCGCGCGACATCACGGAACTGCCCTTTGTCGGACATGTTCCGAACGCGCTCGTCGTCGCCGGCATCGTCTGGTCCGGCTTCGGCACCGGTTTCCTGTGGCTCGTCGGCATCCGCCTGCCCGGCCTGCAATTCCGCAATCAGCGCGTCGAGGCGGCCTATCGCAAGGAACTCGTCTATGGCGAGGACGATCCCAACCGGGCGCAGCCGCCGACCGTGGCCGAGCTCTTCGACAATGTGCGCCGGAACTATTTCCGCCTTTATTTCAATTACATGTACTTCAATGTGGCCCGCTTCGCCTATTTGCAGACCGACAATATCTTTCCCTACATCCTGCTCGGTCCCACCATCGTTGCCGGCCGCATCACGCTCGGCGCGCTGAACCAGATCCTGAACGCCTTCGACCAGGTGCGAACCTCGTTCCAGTATCTCATCAATTCGTGGACGACGATCGTGGAGCTGTCATCGATCTACAAGCGTCTTCGCGCCCTGGAGGCGACGCTGGAGGGCAAGTCGCTGCCGGCGATCGACCTGCGCTATATCAACCGCGCGGCGGACGACCCGGACCCGGCATAGACGACCGTGGCGCGAGGAGCCCGGGCGCAAAGCCCCCGGATCCGCCATTCCAGCGAGCCGGCGACGCTATCCGCGCGGCTCGCTTTCGTCCGTCTCTTGCTTGCGGATTCTCTCGGCGAGTTCCCGGTAGCTGATGCATTCGACGTCCGGCTTCGTGCACACTTCAGCCGCGAAGCGTTCGAGCGCGCGCCAATAGGCGCCGCCGTTCATCAGCGTGAAATGGAAGCCGATCTGGAGCGGAATGCGATCTCCGTCGTACTGGCGGTCGAAGGCCGCTCGGAAGGCACGATAGGCGCGCTCCTCATAGTCGGCCGCGTTCGCCGTGTCCTCCTTGCCGTCGGAATGGCGGACATAGAGGTTGTAATCCATCGCGACGACGCGCCGGCCCGAGGGTCCCTCGGGAATGGTCGGCAGCGAGAACTCTACGACGCCTTTTCGCTCGAACGGCATTTGCGGATCGCGTGAGACCCCGCTGGCACTGTAGAGAAAGCCGTTCTCGGCGAGAGCGGCGTCGAGGCCGGCACTCGTGGACAGGTAAGGCGCGCGGAAGCCGACGATGCCTTTCTCTGCGAACTCTCTCCACCCCGCCGGCTCGTCGGGCAGATGGTTGATGGCCCAGGCGTTGCCGACGATGTCGCGCACCTCTTTCAACTCGGCCGACCAGTCGGCACTGCTCCAGTTCTTTCCGTCGAAATGACCGCAGCCATGGCTGGCGATGTCGTGTCCTTCGAGCCGCGCCGTCCAGATTTCGCCGAGCCGCGAGGCGACGTCCTCCTTCGAGGGGGCGAAGCCGATATTCGAGGAGCCGGCCCGGCGCTCCGGCGGATGATAGACATCGCGGTCTTCCCGCGTCAGCAGGAACACGCAGGAGACGAAATAGGTGAAGGACGCGCCGGTTCGGCGCGCAAGCGCCCGGCTGCGTTCCCATTGCGCCACCTCGTTCGCGCCGTCGAAGGAGATCGCCACGATTTGCGCCTTCGGCGGCTGTGGCTGTGCAAACGCCGCCGGCGCAAGCAGGCACAAGGACAGGGCGGCTGAAACGCGTGAGATAGGCGGCATGCGGGCGGGGTTATCCGGTCGGTGGGCCGGCCGCTGTTAGGGACGAATTGTGGCCGCGATGCGTCCGGCGCCCGCGGCGCTACGGCTGGCCGCTCTTCAGTATGGCGTCGCGTTCCGCCTCCAGGGATTTCAGTTCCTCTTCTTGCTCCGCGATCAGGTCGGCGACGTGCTCCTCGATCGCGACTCCGGTATCCGCGGCGCCCTGTTCGGTAAGTTCGCGCAGATTTTGCCGCACCATCGAAATGCGCGCTTCGATTTCCTCGATGGGCCGGTGAAGCTCAGGCATGTCGCTCTCCTTCGTTGCGCAGGTTAACCTAGCGCGGTGGGGCAATGCGGCGAGGCTCGTTTCGGCAGGCCTGCGCATTTCCAAATCCGGGAGGACCGGCTAGGCTCACCGCTCCGGCAGAAATGGGGATTCTCATGGGCGTGCTCGTTATCGGCCTGATCCTGTTCCTCGGAGCCCACAGCGTGCGGATCGTTGCGCCGGTCTGGCGGGACCGGCGGATCGCCGCGATGGGGCAGGGGCCATGGAGGGGCATCTATTCCCTGGTCTCGATCGTCGGCTTCGTCCTTCTGGTCTGGGGCTATGGGCTGGCCCGGCCCGGCGCGCCGGTCTTCTACGAACCGCCTGCCTGGATTAAGCACATCACCGCGCTTCTGATGATCTTCGCCTTCATCAGCCTGGCCATCTATGCGGCGCCGGCCGGAAGGCTGAAGCCGCTTCTGAAGCATCCGATGCTGGTTTCGATAAAAATCTGGGCGGTCGCCCATCTTTTGGCGAATGGCGACCTCGCCTCGATCCTTCTGTTCGGCTCTTTCTTTGTCTGGGCCGTCTTCGACCGCATCTCCGTCAAGCGGCGCGCCGCGCCGATCCCGGCGGCCGGGCCCGTCGCAAACGACCTGATCGCGGTGGTTGCCGGACTGGCCGTCTATGCACTCTTCGTATGGCGGCTGCATGAATGGCTGTTCGGCGTCAGTCCGCTGCCGTAAACGCGCCTTCCGGCTTTTTTGCCGCGCCCCCCTTTCATGCGGGGGAAATTCGGCTAAAAGGCAGGCCTCATTCTGGTTTGGGCGCTTTGCGGGGCGGCTTCGGTGCCCTTGCCGCCGAAAAACGCGGTTGGCTTGATGGCGGACGACAATTTCATTCGCGAGGTCAATGAGGAGTATCGCCAGGATCAGGCGAAGGCTCTCTTCGAGAAGTATGGCGTCTGGGCGATTGGCGTCGCGATCGTCATCATTCTGGCCACGGCGGGATGGCGCGGCTACGAATATTGGCAGTCCAAGCAGGCGGCCGCTTCGGGCGATGCTTTCTCCAAGGCATTGACGCTGGTCAACGAAGGCAAGACGGACGACGCGGTCAAGGCGTTCGACGATCTGGAGAAGGACGGACACGGCGCCTATCCGGTCCTCGCCCGGCTGCGCGCTGCGACCGTTCTTGCCAACAAGGGCGACTACAAGGCCGCAATCGCGGATTTCGATGCTGTCGCGGCCGACAAGTCCATCCCGCAAGCCATTCGCGACATCGCCAGCCTGCGCGCGGCCTATCTTCTGGTCGACCACGGCGGCTATGCCGACGTCGCCAAGCGCGCGGAGGCGCTGACCGACGACAGCAATCCCCTGCGCTTTTCGGCGCGCGAAGCGCTCGGCCTGGCGGCTTGGAAAGGCGGAAAGAACGCCGACGCGCTCAAGCTTTTCGATGAGATTTCGGGCGACCCGACGGCGCCCGCGGCCATTCGCCAGCGCGCCAACATGATGGCTGAGTTGATCCGCGGGTCGGGCGACGCCAAGTAGGGCCGATGCGCTTCACGGCAGCGATCGTCGGTCGCCCAAACGTCGGCAAATCGACCCTCTTCAATCGGCTCGCCGGCCGCAAGCTGGCCCTTGTCGACGATCTGCCGGGCGTGACGCGCGACCGCAGGGTCCATGCCGCGAAGCTCTACGATCTCAAATTCGACATCATCGACACGGCCGGGCTCGAGGACGCGCCGGCGGCGAGCCTTGCCGGGCGCATGCGGGCGCAGACGGAGGCCGCCATTGCCGAGGCCGACCTCGTGCTCTTCCTCATAGATGCCAAATCCGGGACGACGCCGGATGATCGGGTCTTCGCCGATCTCGTGAGACGGTCGGGCAAGCCGGTCGTCCTCGTTGCCAACAAGGCCGAGGCGCGCGGCGCGGAGGGGGGGCTGCTCGAAGGCTGGGAACTCGGCCTCGGCGAGCCCGTCCCGATTTCGGCGGAACATGGCCAGGGCCTGCCCGACCTTCGCGAAGCGATCATCGCGGCGATCGGCGAAGAGCGGGCGCTGGCGGAAGAGCCGGAGCCGGCCGCCGAGGAAGCGCCGCTGGTCGGCGAGGATGTCGCAGATATCGAGGATGACCAGGTTCCGGCCTATGACGCGACCAAGCCCATGCGCATCGCCGTTGTCGGCCGGCCGAATGCCGGCAAGTCGACCCTCATCAACACGCTTCTCGGCGAGGAGCGCCTTCTGACCGGCCCGGAGGCCGGGATCACCCGCGATTCCATCTCGGTCGAGTGGGAATGGCGCGGCCGCAAGGTCAGGCTTTTCGACACTGCCGGCATGCGCCGCAAGTCGCGCGTGCAGGAGAAGCTGGAGAAGCTTTCCGTGGCCGACGCGCTGCGCGCCGTCCGCTTCGCCGAGGTGGTCGTC
Source organism: Rhizobiaceae bacterium (assembly GCA_051959385.1). GTDB lineage: Bacteria > Pseudomonadota > Alphaproteobacteria > Rhizobiales > Rhizobiaceae > Mesorhizobium_L. The sequence continues at coordinate 9,102 of JBQCFH010000166.1, forward strand.
GTCCTCTTTGATGCAACCGTGCCGTTCGAGAAGCAGGACCTCCAGATCGCCGACCTCATCATCCGCGAAGGCCGCGCTCTGGTGATCGGCTTCAACAAATGGGACAGGATCGAGCACCCGCAGCAGCTTCTCGCCGAATTGCGCGAAAAGACGGAGCGCCTCCTGCCGCAGGTGCGCGGCGTGCTCGCGGTTCCGGTCTCGGCCGAGACCGGGCGCGGCCTCGACAAGCTCATGGACGCCGTGATGAAGGCGCACGAGGTGTGGAACCGCCGCATCTCGACAGGGCGTCTCAACCGCTGGCTGGAAAGCGTGCTGGCGCACCATCCGCCACCGGCCGTCTCCGGCCGCCGCCTCAAGATAAAATACCTGACGCAGGTGAAGACGCGGCCGCCCGGCTTTGTCGTTTCCTGCTCGCGCCCGGACGCGATGCCGGCCTCCTATGTGCGCTACCTCGTCAACGGGCTGCGCTCGGATTTCGACATGCCAGGCACGCCGATCCGCATGGTGCTGCGCGCTCCCGACAACCCCTATGCCGGCCGCGCCAGGAAGCGGTAATGCAGGCGAAGAGCCGCTATTAACCGCCCGTCAAGGTTAATGCACCATTCTCCATTTCAGTTGAATTGTCGCGTTCTGGAGAGTGTCCGTGCGTTCTGGGGTCATGCTGCGGCTGGATCGTTTGGGCCGCCACCACGCTCTCCTTTCGCCGTTCGTTCTCGGCCTCGCCATCTGGATCGGCTTCCCCACGGTTTCGGCGCATCAGGATATCGTCAGCCTGCTCTCCGGCCCCGACAGGCCTGGCGCCCGCTGGGATGCCTATATCGAGAAGTCCGCCGCCGGCTCGGTCCAGCAGGCGGAAATCCGCTTCAAGGCCGACGATACGGTGACCGCTTCCATCTCCGGCGCCGCCATCACGGCGCCCGGCATCGGGCAGGTGGCATTTTTGTCCAAGAGCGGTGTCGCCAATGAGATACCGGACGAGGAGCGCATAAACCGCCGCGAGAAGGGCGCCCGGATCGTCAAGATCGCGCCCGTCGCGCCGCCGAAGGCGTTCAATGCCGGCACGGTGCTGGAACGGCAGAGTTTCCTCGTCGATCCGACGCTCCAGGGCGATCCCAAGATGGCTTTCGCGAAGCCGGCGATCAAAGGCAGGGAAATCCAGATTGCCGAAGCGTTCCATCCGAAACTCAATCGCGATCCGAGCGCGGGCCTGCCGGTGATGGTGGCGGCGCTTGTCAACAACGACCATCCCGACGTGCTCGCCTACGCATCCGCGAAACCCGACTACGAGAAAAGGTCGCCCTTCGAAAATCTCCTCAAGGATGAGGATCCGAATGCCGGCCGGTTCATCCCGCCGATGGAACCCGGCGACCATTCCTGGGTGAGCAATCCGCTGCCGGCTTCCGTCTTTTCCAAGCGCGAGCAGCAATGCCTGACGGCCGGCGTCTATTTCGAGGCGCGCGGCGAACCGGTCAAAGGTCAGGCCGCCGTCGCGCAGGTCATCCTCAACCGCGTCCGCAACCCGGCCTATCCCAATACGGTCTGTGGCGTCGTCTACCAGAACGAGGACTGGCGAAACGGCTGCCAGTTCTCCTTCGCCTGCGACGGCGTCAAGGAACGCGTCGCCGACAAGCGCTCCTGGACGATCGCCGAAGACGTGGCGATGGCCGTGACGGCGGGCAAGATCTGGCTGCCCGAAGTCGGATCCTCCACACACTATCACGCGACCTATGTGCATCCCCGCTGGGCGCGCGCCATGGAGAAAATGAAAAAAATCGGCCGACACATCTTCTATCGTACCTATGGCGGCGGGTGGGACTGATCTCCGTGCCTTGCCGTTCCCCGGCGGATTCACCCGGAGATATCCCGACGCCGCGGCATGGCGCTTTGTCGCACTGAGCTAACCTGCTGAAATCCAATAACGAATCGGCGCAACCGATATAGGCTTGCCCCGCTTGACTGGGTCGGGTGCTCAAACTATGTTGCGCGCGACTTTGCGGCAGGCCCGACGGGTACGCCGGACCGGGTGCGGAGGTTTCATGGCCGGATCGGACAGGCCGGATGAGACCGGCGAAAACGGTCCCGGCGACAGGCGTCCACCTGAAGTCGGTGACAGCGAACTGGACCGCCGTCGCCGGCAGCTCGAACGCGCACTCGCGCGTCAGCGGCAGGAGGAGCGGGAAGAGGGGAGGCCGGCAAGGTCGGGAATTGCGAGCGGTTACGCCGCCGCGCTGAGGCTATCCGGCGAGTTCATTGCCGGTATCCTGTTCGGCGCGGCAATCGGTTGGGTGATCGATCGTTTCGCGGGCACATCGCCCTGGGGGTTGATCGTCTTCCTTCTCCTGGGCTTTTGCGCCGGAATCCTCAGTATCCTTCGGTCGGCCGGAATGGTCGCCGAGCGCAGGATACCCGGATCCGGAAAAGACGACGGCAAGGCCGACAGGCGCTGGCCGAACTGAACGGAAAGGGCCGCTTGCGGCCGGTAATGACGGGGATTGAAATTGGCCGCCGACAAGGTTGACCCGATACACCAGTTCCACATCAATACGCTGGTGCCGATCCATATCGGCGGCTACGATTTCTCGTTCACCAACTACGCGCTCTTCATGGTCATCGTGGTGCTGCTCGCCGGTGGCGGGCTTTACCTTGCCACGGCGGCGCGCCGCGTCGTTCCGGGAAGAGCCCAGTCCATCGCGGAGATGTGCTACGAATTCTCCGCGGCCATGCTGAAGGATTCCGCCGGCAATGAGGGGATGCGCTTCTTCCCCTTCATCTTCGCGCTCTTCATGTTCCTGCTGGTCGCGAACCTGATCGGGATGTTCCCCTATTTTCCGACGGTCACGAGCCAGATCGTCATCACCGTTGCGCTCGCCATCACGGTTTTCCTGATGGTGCTGATCGCCGGCCTGATGCGCCACGGGCTGCATTTCTTCAAGCTGTTCGTGCCGTCTGGAATCCCGATCGTCGTCCTGCCGCTCGTCGTCGCGATCGAGATCATTTCCTTCTTCACGCGCCCGGTCAGCCACTCCGTCCGACTTTTCGCCAACATGCTCGCCGGCCACATCACCATCAAGGTCTTCGCCGGCTTCGTCTTTTCGCTCGGCACGCTCGGCGCGCTCGGCATCGCCGGCGCGGTCCTGCCGCTCGTCATGGTGATCGGCCTCAGCGCGCTGGAGATCCTGATTGCAGCGCTGCAGGCCTATGTGTTCGCCATGCTGGCCTGCATCTACATCAACGACGCCATTCATCCGGGACACTGATCCGGGCACCAAGCAGTCACCGGCGGGAAACCGCCACTTCCATCCGCAACATTTCGTCAGATCGAGAAGGAGTAGAACATGGACGCGGAAGCAGCAAAGTTGATCGGCGCGGGCATCGCCGCGATCGGAACGGGCGCCGCCGGCATCGGCGTCGGCAATCTGTTCGGCCAGTATCTCCAGGGCGCGCTGCGCAATCCGTCGGCTGCCGACGGCCAGTTCGGCCGGCTGATCTTCGGCTTCGCGGTGACCGAAGCGCTCGGCATCTTCGCGCTCCTGATCGCGCTCCTGCTGCTCTTCACGTTCTGAAGAAGGTCGGGTGCCAAGACCGGCCGCCCCGCGCGGCCGGCTTTTGAATAGGTAGATCGCATGTTCGTGACCTCCGCATACGCTGAGACACCGGCCGCGACAGAGGCGCATGAGGGCGTTGCCGCGCATGGCGGCAACGAAGCCTTCCCTCCGTTCAATCCGGAATTCTACCCGTCCCAGATCCTCTGGCTGGCGATAACCTTCATCGCCTTCTACTACTTCGTGAAGAAGGTGCTGATGCCGCAGATCGGCGGCACGATCGAGCATCGCCGCCACACGATCGCCGGCAACCTCGAAGAGGCGGCGCGCATGACGGTGGCGGCGGACGCCGCGGGGGCCGCCTACGAACAGGAGCTTGCCGACGCCCGCGCCCGGGCGCACGAGATCGCCACCAAGGCGCGCGACGAGGCGAGGGCGAAGGCGGAGGAAGACCGCAAGAGGGTCGAGGCGGGCCTCGACGCCAAGCTGGCGGAATCCGAGAAGCGCATTGCCGCGGTCAAGGCCTCCGCCATGAAGGATGTCGGCTCGATCGCCGAGGAGACCGCTTCCCTGATCGTGGAGCAGTTGCTCGGAAATCCGGCTCCGAAATCGGATATCGCCGCCGCGGTCAAGGCGGTGAGGGAGTAGCGAGATATGGACGCCACATCCTGGGCCACGCTTTGGGCGCTGGTCGGCCTGCTCATCTTTTTCGGCATCGCCATCTACATCAAGGCGCCGGCGAAGCTGGCCGCGTCGCTGGACGAGCGAGGAAAGCGGATCAGCGACGAACTCGAGGAGGCGAAGCGGCTGCGCGACGAGGCGAAGGCGCTGCTTGCCGAGTATCAGAAGAAACGCAAGGAAGCCGAGGCGGAAGCCGCCGACATCCTGACGGCCGCGAAGCGCGAGGCGGAACTCTTCGTCGAGGACGCCAAGGCCAAGGCCGAGGACTACGTCGCCCGCCGCACGGCGTCGGCCGAGCAGAAGATCGCCCAGGCCGAGCGCGACGCGGTGAACGAGGTGCGGGCGCTGGCGGCCGACATCGCCGTCGAGGCCGCGCGGACGACTATCGCCGCCAAGGTCGATGCCGGAAAGGCGGCGGATCTCTTCCAGTCCTCGCTGCAGGCGCTGAAATCGAAGCTCAACTGAGCTGAATTCCGGGCAAGCGAACCGCTGCCCGCCAGGGCGGCCTTGTCGGTGATGCGCCGGCATCTCTCTCCCGTCATTGCCGGCCTTGTGCCGACCATCTGCAGCTCTTTGCCTTATCGTTCTTCGCAGATCCTCGGCACAAGGCCGAGTATGACGTCCGGCGTCATGGCCGCCGCCCCGCCCGCGCCGCTTTACTGTTCCGCGAGCACCAGTTCCTCTTCGACCTCGATCTCCATCGCCTCCAGGCGGAAGGGCGCAAAGGACGCGCGGTGCAGCCGCGCCAGCGGTCCGTGATCGGCGATTTCGGCGCGGTGGCGGACCGTCGCATAGCCCATATGCATGCCGAAGCTGAATTGCGTATGCACGCGGCCGGCCTGCGCCATCATCCGGTCGCGCGTCACCTTGGCGACGATCGAGGCCGCGGCGATCGACTGCGAGCGCTGGTCGCCCTTGACTACCGCCTCGGCGGGGCAGGGGAGGCCGGGCGGCACGTCGCGCCCGTCGGCGAGCGCCAGCTTGGGCGCGATCGAGAGGCCGACGAGCGCCCGGCGCATCGCTTCGAGGCTGGCCCTCAGAATGTTGCGCTGATCGATGCCGCAGGCCGACACGGAGGCCACGGAGACGGCGAGCGCGCTCGCCCAGATTTCCACAAAGAGCGCCTCGCGCTCCGCCGCCGTCAGCCGCTTGGAATCGTCGAGGCCCTTCGGGATACGCTTCGGGTCGAGGATCACCGCCGCCGCAGCCACCGGCCCGGCCAGCGGGCCGCGCCCGGCCTCGTCCAGTCCCGCCACCGGCCAGAGCCCGCGCCGCTTCGCCCGCTTCTCCATCGAGAAATCGGGCGCGAGCGGCATATCGAACAAAAGCGGAGAATCGGAGCGCGAAGGAGCCATTGTGCGGCGATGGTCGCATCCGCCCCGATTCTCCGCAACCCCTTCCCGGCGGTTGGGGCGGCCGCCGGGAAGGCACCGTCGCCTGCGAGGGGCACAGGCGGGACGGGGATGGGGAGCCGCTTACGGACGACGTTCCGTTCAACGCGGCAGGGAACAACCCCTAGAGAAGCATCAGCTGTTCGCCGGCTCCTTTCGGCGCCTTGAAGAGATCGGTGCGCAATTTCGTCCTCTCCAGGTTGAGCCCGAGCTTGCGCGCCGCCAGTTCGAACCGCCTTCCGATCTGCCAGGCATAGGGGCCGTCGCCCTTCATGCGCTTGCCCCATTCGGAATCGTAATCCTTGCCGCCGCGCATCGAGCGCACCAGCGACAGCACGTGCCGGTAGCGGTCGGGATAATGCGTGAGCAGCCAGTCCTTGAAGATCGGGCTGACCTCCAACGGCAGGCGCAGCAGGACATAGCCCGCCTCGCGCGCGCCGGCGGCCCGCGCCGAATCGAGGATGCGCTCGATCTCCTGGTCGTTGAGGCCGGGAATGATCGGCGCCACCATGACGGACGCCGGAATGCCGGCTTCCGCCAGCTTCCTGATCGTTTCGAGGCGCTTCGGCGGCGTCGCCGCGCGCGGCTCCGTGGTTCGCGCCAGCATCCGGTCGAGGCTCGTCACCGAAAGCGCCACCTTGGCGAGACCCTTTTCCGCCATGCGCGACAGGATATCGATGTCGCGCGCCACCAGCGCCGACTTGGTCACGATGCCGACCGGATGATTGTGCGCCTCCAGGACCTCCAGGACCTCGCGCATGATGCGCCATTTCTTCTCGATCGGCTGGTAGGGATCGGTATTGGTGCCGATGGCGATGGTCTTCGGCTGGTAGCCATCCTTCGCCAACTCGCGTTCGAGCAACTTCGCGGCGTCCGGCTTGGCGAACAGCCTCGATTCGAAGTCGAGCCCCGGCGAGAGGCCCATATAGGCGTGCGTGGGCCGGGCGAAGCAGTAGACGCAGCCATGCTCGCAGCCCCGATAGGGATTGATCGAGCGGTCGAAGGATATGTCCGGCGACTCGTTGCGGGTGATGATCGTGCGCGGCTTCTCGACCTGGACTTCCGTCCTGAAGGGCGGCAGTTCCTCGATCGTCTCCCAGCCGTCGTCGAAGACGTGCCGGCTTACCGGCTCGTAGCGGCCCGACGGGTTGACCCCGGCGCCGCGCCCGCGCCGCCGCTCGGCGTCGACGCGGATGCCGCTATGTTCGATGAGGGCATTGGCCAAAGGCACGCCTCCCTTCCTGAAGGCGGCAACATCGGCGCGTGCGATCGGTTCCATTTCGGTGTCTCGGTGCTCTTGCCGGCCGGACGAATCGGCCACGTTCATGAAATTATTCCTAGGGCGTGAATGAGAACAAATCAAGAACTTTTATTACGACTGCGCTCTTCTTCGCAGGCGGGATAGATCGCGCTTCATCCTCTCCACGCTGCCTTTCGGCCCTGGCCTCTCTAATCGGCCGTCATTGGTCAAGCACCTCAGGCTCCTTTCTGGCGGTTGTGTATCTCTCGCGGGTCCAGGCTTCTCTTCGGGATCGGCGCTTTTGGCCC
>JBQCFH010000167.1:0-8032 GCA_051959385.1 Rhizobiaceae bacterium
TGACGCCGAAGGTGGCTTAAGCTGCCTCTCAAAAGACAACACCCGCCGGGGGAGGAGGTCCGGCGGGTGTCGCTTAGTTCGACCGGCGATCGGGAGGAGGAGAACGCCGGTCTTATCCGCCAGGGCCGGGAGGAGGAGGCCCTAACGAAATTCACTTGGCGAAATTCATGCAATCAGATGGACTTGCGCGCCACGAAGGGGATGTCGCCGCGCGAGATGCCCAAATCGTTCAGTTCACGGTTCGACAGGCGGCTCAGCTCGGAGACGGTCTCGCGGTAGCGGCGCCAGTTGCGGTAATTGCGGATCAGGTTCATGTTCGTGCTCGTTCTTGCTTTTCGTATTGTTTCGATTTCTTCGATCTCGATGACGACGCGAAAGTAGGCGCGACCGATCCGATTTGGAAGCGATCTTGTTGCATGGCAGCAATGCGTTTTGTGCATTGCAACATTAACAGAGTGTGAACCGGCTGCTGCCGCCGATTCCGCCACCGCCGGAGCGGGTCGGCGGGGAGGCGATCACAAAGCCGCGGAGAAGGCGCCACAAGCCTCGAAAAAACCCGCTTTTCCGGCAAAATACGTTTGAACACCATGCCGCGAATGATATAGAAGCTCGCGCTTTCGGGGCCCGCCGGCTCCATTAGCGGGTGTGGTGGAATTGGTAGACACGCTTGGTTTAGGTCCAAGTGCCAAAAGCTTGGGGGTTCGAGTCCCTCCACCCGCACCAGGGCCATTCCCGGCAGGATTTTCGGCAAGGCAGGGCGGCAGGACCGTCGCCAGCCGGCCATGTGAACAGAAGGTCGAATGATGCAGGTAACCGAGACACTCAATACGGGCCTCAAGCGCGAGATCAAGGTGGTCGTGCCCGCCGGCGACATGGAGAGCAAGCTGATGGCCAGGCTCTCCGACGCCAAGGACAAGGTGCGGCTGAACGGCTTCCGCCCCGGCAGGGTGCCGGTCCAGCACCTGCGCAAGATCTACGGCAAATCCTTCATGGCCGAGGTGGTCAACGAGGTGCTGAACGATTCCACCCGCTCGATCCTGGCGGAGCGCGGCGAGAAGGCCGCCATGCAGCCCGAGATCACCATGACGGAGGACGAGAAGGAAGCGGAGAAGGTTCTCGCCGGCAATGCCGATTTCGAGTTCTCGCTCGCCTACGAAATCATCCCGCCGATCGAGATCAAGGATTACAGCGGCATCAAGGTGACGCGCCCGATCTACGACGTGCCGGAATCGGAGATCGAGGAGCAGATGAAGCGGGTCGCCGAATCCGCCCGCACGTATGAGGCCAAGACCGGCAAGGCCGAGAAGGGCGACCGCGTGACCATGGATTTCGTCGGCACGATCGACGGCGAGGCCTTCGAAGGCGGGTCGGCGGAAGACCAGCCGCTCGTGATCGGCTCGAACCAGTTCATTCCGGGCTTCGAGGACCAGCTCGTCGGCGTCAAGGCGGGCGACGAGAAGACCGTCAAGGTGACCTTCCCGGAGGAATACGGCGCCGCTCACCTCGCCGGCAAGGATGCCGAATTCGCCGTCAAGGTGAAGGAGGTCGCCAAGCCGAACGAGCTGGAGCTCAATGACGAGCTCGCCAAGAACCTCGGCCTGGAATCGCTCGAACGGCTGCGTGAGATCGTCAAGAGCCAGATCGAGAGCCAGTTCGGCGCGCTCACCCGGCAGAAGGTGAAGCGCGAGCTGCTCGACCGCCTCGACGAGACCTACAAGTTCGAGGCGCCGTCGAAGCTGGTCGACGCCGAGTTCGAGAACATCTGGCGACAGGTGACCAACGAGCTCGAGCAGACTGGCAAGACCTTCGCGGACGAGGATACGACCGAGGAAGAGGCGCGCGAGGAATACCGCCGGCTCGCCGAGCGCCGCGTGCGGCTCGGCCTCGTGCTCGCCGAGATCGGCGAGAAGGCCGAGGTCCAGGTGACCGACGAGGAGATGCAGCGCGCGCTGATCGAATATGTGCGCGGCGTGCCCGCCAGCCAGCAGCGCGAGGTCTTCGAGTTCTACCGCAACAACCCGAACGCGCTGGCCAATCTGAGGGCGCCGCTCTTCGAGGAGAAGGTCGTCGATCACATGCTGACGCAGATCGACGTCACCGACAAGAAGGTCACCAAGGAAGAGCTTCTGGCGGACGACGAGGAGGAGGCTCCGGCGAAGCCGGCGAAGAAGGCGGCCTCCAAGAAGGAAGCCAAGGCCGACGCCGCCGAGGAGGAGGGCGGGGCCAAGAAGAAGGCCGCGCCGAAGAAGAAGGCCGCCGCCAAGAAGGCGGAGGAGTAGATTTCGACTAAGCCGCGCGTCATCCCGGTCTCGCGCCCGGAGCCCCCGGGTCTCGCCTTCGGCAAGCGCCGGGACAGGCTCCGCCGCGACAGGGTGCGAGCCTCTCCACCTTCGTCATCCTCGGGCGGAGCAGGAGCGGAGCGAACTGCGGAGACCCGAGGATCCAGGCCGGAGCGTCGCGGGCCATTGCGGCGGCGCAAAACATGGCCTGTTCTGCGCCGTCGCCGCGCTGCCGCATTTTTCTCAGGCATGGATCCTCGGGTCGCGCTCCGCTCCGCTTCGCTTGCCCGTGGATGACGAGGGTGGAGGAGGGCGACGCTGCCCTTACATGCCGCGAGAAGCAGCCCTCAAATCAGCTTCAGCCCCCTCAGGCTGGCGTGGCCGCTCTTGCCGATGATGATGTGATCGTGGACGGCGATGCCGAGCGGCTTGGCCGTGTCGATCACCGTCTTGGTCATGTCGATGTCGGCGCGCGATGGCGTCGGGTCGCCGGAAGGGTGGTTGTGGACCAGGATGATCGCGGTCGCGGACAGTTCCAGCGCGCGCCGCACGACCTCGCGCGGATAGACCGGCGTGTGGTCCACCGTGCCGGTCTGCTGCACCTCGTCGGCGATGAGCGCGTTCTTCTTGTCCAGGAAAAGGATGCGGAACTGCTCGATGGTCTCGAAGGCCATGGAGGTGCGGCAATAGTCGATCACCTGACTCCATGAGGTCAGCACCTGGCGGCCCTTGATGCCGCTTCTCGCCATGCGCTGCGCCGCCGCGGCGATGATCTTGAGCTCCAGGGCGGCCGCGTCGCCGATGCCCTTCACTTCGCGCAACAGGTGAACCGGCGCGCCCAACACCTCGGCAAGCGAGCCGAAACGGGCGATCAGCGCCTTGGCGAGCGGCTTGGTGTCGCCCTGCCGGAAGGCGCGGAAGAGGATCAGTTCCAGCATCTCGTAGTCGGCGAGCGCGTCGGGGCCGGATTCGAGGAAGCGCGTGCGCAGGCGTTCGCGGTGGCCGAGATAGTGCGGCTTCTCGCGTGTGGAGCCGCTTGGCTCCGGCAGCCGCGCCTCGCCGAAAAAGCCGCGTTCGTCCTCGTCGGAAGTCATGCCCGTCGCCCGCATTCCGGCCAGTGGCCTTGCCGGCAAGTCTAGTTCTTGAGGCCCGGCCGGTCGAGGCCCGCGGGCGAAAGCGTGAAGATTTCACACCCTTCTTTAGTCACACCGACCGTGTGCTCGTATTGCGCCGAGAGCGAACGGTCGCGGGTCACCGCCGTCCAGCCGTCGGAGAGCACCTTCACATGCGGACGCCCGAGATTGATCATGGGCTCGATGGTGAAGATCATGCCCTCGCGCATCTCCACGCCCTCGTTCGGGCTGCCGTAGTGCAGGATGTTCGGCGCGTCGTGGAAAAGGCGGCCGACGCCATGGCCGCAGAAGTCGCGCACGACCGAGCAGCGCTCGGCCTCGGCATAGGCCTGGATGGCGGCGCCGATCGCGCCGGTGCGGGCGCCCGGCCGCACCGCCGCCACGCCGAGCATCAGGCATTGATGCGTCACTTCAAGGAGCCGCTCGGCGGCGCGCTTGATCTGGCCGACCGGGTACATGCGGCTCGAATCGCCGTGCCAGCCGTCGAGGATATAGGTCACGTCAATGTTGACGATGTCTCCCTCGCGCAGCGGCTTGGCGTCCGGGATGCCGTGGCAGACGACATGGTTGATCGAGGTGCAGACGGATTTCGTGTAGCCGCGATAGTTGAGCGTCGCGGGGAGCGCCCCATGGTCCATGCCGTATTCGAAGACGAAGCGGTCGATGACTTCCGTCGGCACGCCCGGCGCGACGATGGCGGCGAGCTCGTCGAGGCAGCGCGCCGTCAGGTCGCAGGCCTTGCGCATGCCTTCGAAGCCGGCCTCGTCATAGAGCCGGATCTGGCCGGTGTTTTTCAGCGGGGCCGTGGCGGCGTCGAGATAGGTGACCATGGAGACCGGAGGACTGGAAGGAGGACAGTTCCAGATTTGGCACTTGTAGCAGGAGGCTTCAACCCCCTTGCGCCCCGGGTCTAGCCGGCGGCCAACACTTCGGCCGCCGTATCCGGTGTCGCCGCTTGCGCCGCACCGGCGCCGCGCGCCGCCAGGCCAGCGAGCGCGCGGGCGTGAAGCATTTCGCGGAACGCCTTGAAAATCTTCTTCATCTGCGGCCCCTTGTAGGGGTAGAGATCGGGCGGATCCATGTCGTGCACGATCATCGCCGTGTCGGTCTCGAAGACCAGCAGCTTGCCCTCCCGCGTCTCGGCGCAGTCGACTGCGAAATAGTCGAGCCCGGCGAGCGCGGCGAGGTCGGCAAGCGCGTCGCGATGCTTCACGGCGAAATCGGTGTCGAAGGCGGCCATCAGCGCGGCTTCCTCGGCGCGCTTGGCGGCGCTCTCCGCCATGCCGGCGTTGAGATAGTGCAGCATCCAGTGGCGGCCGATCGCGACATGGCACAGGAACGGGCGACCACCGACGAGCGCGATCCGGAACTTGCGGAAGAGCCCGTCGGCGCCGCCATAGTCGACGAAGCGCGAGATGGAAAACTCCTCGCCCTCTTGCGTCTCCAGATAGGCGCGGACCGCCGCCGGCGTGTCGAGCCTGCTCAGGCCGTGGCCGGCATGCGAGCCGACCGGCCGGGCGATGATCGGGTAATCGCCTTCGCCCAGAAGATCGCAAGGCCGGACGTCGCCGACGGCGAGCCGGTCAAGGGCCGCGCGGCCGACGCGGACCGTTACCGGCACGTCGAGGCCGCGTCCCGGCCCGAGCGTCGCGGCAAGCTTCTCCCGCGCCAGTTTGAGCACGTCGGCCGGGCGGTTCAGCACCGGCCTCGGCCAGCCGGCAAGCGCTGCCTGCAAGGATCGCAGCACCGGGGCGCTCTCGTCGGACTCGCCGACACCTACCAGCAGGACGTCGTGCGGCGGGAGGAGGGCGGGCAGCGCGCCGTCCGGCGGCAGGTACACCGTATCGAGCGTGACGTGTGATCCTTCGAGCAGGAACTGTACCGGGGTGTTGGCCATAAAGTCGCCGGGGACGGCGAGCATCAGGAGCCTGAGCGTGGAGGGGGCCGTCGCGGGCTGGCGGAAGAGGCGGCTGAGCCGCAGCGCGTCCAGCTGGCAATCGAGCCCCTCCTGCCGCTTGCCGTTCAGCATCAGGATCGTGCCGAGGTCGAGAAGCGCCGCTGCGTCGCCACTGTCCCGCTCGAGGCGGGCGAGGAGTTCGGTGACGACGGGGCCGTAGTCTCCGCCGCGGAAGCCGATGGCGAACAGGCGGGCAAGGCCGATCGTCTCGGGAGGGGCGAGATCGTTTGCACTGATTTCCATGATCCCGCTCCACGTGGACGATGCGGCGAAAAACTCGCCGGCCGCCGCGCGACGATGATCGATGGAGCTTGCGCCGGACTGGTTGGGTACGGCACTGCCTGAAGAAGGTCGGACTTGCGTCCCTTCGCGCCCCCCGCTGTCCTGCCGGACATCTCCCCCTCAAGGGGGGAGATCATGCCGTCCGCATCGCGAGCTTCAGTTCTGCAACCACGACGATTGGCGGAGTCGGCAATGAAGGCCAATCTCCCCCCTTGTGGGGGAGATGTCCGGCAGGACAGAGGAGGGCAACGTAGAGTGCCCGGCGTCATAATTCAGATGGGTTTCCAACCGGCTGACCACGGGTCATTGTCCGGCCCGGCATTTTCCGTCTATTGAAGCTGCCAGACAAGTTGCCGGGGTAGACCCGCGCGAAAGATGAAAGAATGGCCGGCATGAAGAAGACCGCTCCAAACGCGCGTCCCAAGCCCTGGACCGAGGTTGCGCCGGCCCTGGTCGATGTCGCGATGGGCCGCAAAAAGGCCGATCTCGTCGTGCGCAACGGGCGCTGGGTCAACGTCCATTCCGGCGAGATCATCCCGGCGACGGATCTCGCCATCGTCGAAGGCCGCTTCGCCTATTGCGGGCCCGACGCCTCCCACGCGATCGGCGAGAACACCCGCGTGGTCGATGCCGGCGGGCGCTATCTCGTGCCCGGCCTCTGCGACGCGCATATGCATGTCGAATCCGGCATGGTGACGGTGACGGAATTCTGCCGCGCCGTCATTCCGCATGGCACGACCTCCATGTTCATCGATCCGCACGAGATCGCCAACGTGCTCGGGCTGGAAGGCGTGCGCCTGATGCATGACGAGGCGCTCGCCATGCCCGCCAACGTCTATGTGCAGATGCCGTCCTGCGTGCCTTCAGCGCCGGGGCTGGAGCATGGCGGCGCGGTGCTCGGGCCGAAGGAGGTCGAGGAAGCGATGGGCTGGGAAAACATCATCGGCCTCGGCGAGGTGATGAACTTCCCCGGCGTGGCGGCGAACGACCCGACCATGGTCGGCGAGATCGCGGCGACGGTTAGGGCAGGGCGCACCGTCGGCGGGCACTACGCCTCGCCCGATCTCGGCCTGCCGTTCCACGGCTACGTCGCCGGCGGCCCGGAGGACGACCATGAGGGCACGCGCGCCGAGGACGCCATCGCGCGCGTCCGCCAGGGCATGAAGGCGATGCTGCGGCTGGGTTCCGCCTGGTACGACGTCGCCGAGCAGATCAAGGCGGTGACGGAGCGGGGCGTCGATCCGAGGAATTTCATCCTGTGCACGGACGACAGCCATTCCGGCACGCTCGTCCATGACGGCCATATGGATCGCGTCGTGCGTCATGCCATCGAGCAGGGGCTGAAGCCGGTCACGGCGATCCAGATGGCGACGCTCAATACCGCCCAGCATTTCCGGCTGGAGCGCGAGTTGGGCTCGATCGCGCCCGGCCGGCTGGCGGATTTCCTGATCGTTTCCGACCTGCCGACCATGGCGGTGGACGAGGTCTATGCGCGCGGCGTGCGGCTGGCGTCAGGGGGCAAGCTCGAAGCCGACATTCCGGCCTATGCCTATCCTGCGGCGGCCAAGAGCACGGTGCGGCTCGGCAAGAGGCTGACGGCGGGTGATTTCGACATCGCGGCGCCTGAAGGCGCGAACGAGGTCAGGGCGCGCGTCATCGGCGTCATCGAGAACCAGGCGCCGACCAGGGCGCTGGAGGCCGACCTGCCGGTCGAGGACGGACTGGTCGCCATGGACCGCGCCAACGATGTCTGCCAGATCGCGCTGGTCGAGCGGCATCGCGGCACCGGCGCGGTGACCAACGGCTTCGTCTCCGGCTTCGGCTATAGAGAGGATTGCGCCATGGCCTCGACGGTAGCGCACGATTCGCACCACATGATCGTCGTCGGCACCAACAAGGCGGACATGGCGATGGCGGCCAATATCCTCGCCGAGAAGGGCGGGGGCGTGGTCATGGTCTCCAAAGGCCGCGAGATCGCGCTGGTCGAGATGCCGATCGCGGGGCTGATGTCGGACGAGCGCGCCGAGATCGTTGCGGAGAAGGCGGCGAAGCTGACCGAGGCCATGCGGGCAATGGGGTGCAGCCTGAACAACGCCTACATGCAGCACTCGCTCTTGGCGCTGGTGGTCATCCCCGAACTCAGGATTTCCGATGTCGGCATCATCGATGTGAGGAAATTCGAGAAGGTGGATCTGTTCGTGTGAGGCGGCTCGATGGGTATTCCTGCTGCTCTCATCGTTCATGCCAGGATACCTAATATGAAACTCATCCCCCTCTCCGCCTCGCTTCGCTCGGCACCTCTCCCCCACTTCGTGAGGGGAGAGGATAGGGGCCAAGCGTTGCGGCCGGCGTATCCTCTCCCCCGCCGACCGGGGGAGAGG